>NZ_JBXWLY010000038.1:0-1261 GCF_059609525.1 Ruegeria sp. YTSC325 | reverse complement strand
TTTTTCTTTGTGTCCAACAATCCTTAGCCTATTCTGGCAACAACACGACGTGACCTTCATCGGCTCTCCACTGGATTAATCAATATGGCAAAGCATACCGTCTATCATATCCCTGTATGCCCCTTTTCTCAGCGTCTTGAGATTCTGTTGGCACTTCGAGGTCTGCAAGATGCAGTTGAATTCCGCGTCGTGGACATCACGAAACCTCGCGATCCAGAGCTTCTAAGAAAAACACGAGGAACAACGGCGCTTCCAGTTCTCGAAACCGCAGAAGGTCAGATTGTAAAGGAAAGTCTGGTTATTCTTCGTTACCTTGATGAAGTACTTGAGGGGCCAAAACTGCGGCGCTCTGACCCCGGCGAACATGCAGTGGAGTCTATGTTGATTGCCAAGGAGGGTCCATTCACGATGGCAGGCTATGTCTATGTCATGAACCAGGACCAAGGGCAGAAAGATGCGCACAACGAAAAGCTGCTTGCACTGTACCGCGATCTCAACGACTTCCTGCTTGCCCACAATCCGGACGGGGTATTCTTATTTGATGAATTCGGATTAGCAGAGGCGGTTTTTACGCCGGTATTCAAGCGTTTTTGGTTTCTTGACTACTATGAGGATTTCGAATTGCCGATTGGCGACGATTATGCCCGTGTCAAAAAATGGAGAGCTGCCTGTTTGAAACACGCAGCGACTGATCAGGTGACGGAAGAAGAGATTCTTAAACTATATTATGATTACGCACTGGGCGCAGGGAACGGTGCATTGGTGGACGGTCGAAAAATGTCCAGCTTCACGTTTGAACCACATTGGAAAACCAGACCTATGCCTCCGCGGGACAAGTATTCTGGATCGGTTTCAGACGAAGAACTTGGTTTGGTTGTCGCCAATGCGGGACTAGGACCAGCCCGCACAAATTAGGCTTACCTAAATCCAACCTCCTGATGGCATTCATCACGGGTGAAAGCTCGCCCTATGCAATCGGCTTCAGGAGGTTGGAAAGAACTCTACAAATCACTTTTTGCCTGCAGATCAAACGGAAGTTTCGTTAATGAAGCGAAAGTGGAGCGGCAAAGTTTTTGGATTTTCTCAAAGTAATGTATGATCTCAAATTGTTGGGACTTTAAAAGAGTATTTTATTGTTGACCGGTTCACACCCAACGTTGGGGGGACAAATTATGCATAAACTAATCATAGCTATTTCAGCTATTTCTTTTCCGTTTGCGGCGATGTCCGAACCGAGTTTGGAACGTGGTGAATACCTCGT
>NZ_JBXWLY010000037.1:0-1267 GCF_059609525.1 Ruegeria sp. YTSC325 | reverse complement strand
ATGGCAAAGGAAAAGTTTGAGCGTACAAAACCGCACGTCAACATCGGCACGATTGGCCACGTTGACCATGGTAAAACCACGCTGACCGCAGCGATCACCAAGTATTTCGGTGACTTCAAAGCGTATGACCAGATTGACGGTGCGCCGGAAGAGAAAGCGCGCGGCATCACCATCTCGACCGCCCACGTGGAATACGAGACCGAGAACCGCCACTACGCGCACGTTGACTGCCCCGGCCACGCCGACTACGTCAAGAACATGATCACCGGTGCTGCCCAGATGGACGGCGCGATCCTGGTTGTGAACGCCGCTGACGGCCCGATGCCGCAAACGCGTGAGCACATCCTGCTGGGCCGCCAGGTTGGCATCCCGAAGATGGTCGTGTTCATGAACAAAGTTGACCAGGTTGACGACGAAGAGCTGCTGGAACTCGTGGAAATGGAAATCCGCGAGCTGCTGTCTTCGTACGAATACCCCGGCGACGATATTCCGATCGTTGCAGGTTCGGCTCTGGCCGCGATGGAAGGCAACAACCCGGAAATCGGCGAAGAGAAAATCAAGGAACTGATGGCGGCTGTTGATGAGTACATCGATACCCCTGAGCGCGCTGTTGACCAGCCGTTCCTGATGCCGATCGAAGACGTGTTCTCGATCTCGGGCCGTGGTACCGTTGTGACCGGTCGTGTTGAGCGTGGCGTGATCAACGTTGGCGACGAGATTGAAATCGTTGGCATCCGTGACACTTCGAAAACCACCTGCACCGGCGTTGAAATGTTCCGCAAGCTGCTGGACCGCGGTGAAGCGGGCGACAACATCGGCGCCCTGCTGCGTGGTGTTGACCGTGACGGCGTTGAGCGTGGCCAGGTTCTGTGTAAGCCGGGTTCGGTTACACCGCACACCAAGTTCGAAGCCGAAGCCTACATCCTGACCAAGGAAGAAGGCGGTCGTCACACGCCGTTCTTCGCGAACTACCGTCCTCAGTTCTACTTCCGTACAACTGACGTGACCGGCACCGTGACCCTGGCGGAAGGCACCGAGATGGTCATGCCTGGCGACAACGTGTCGTTCGGCGTTGAGCTGATCGCGCCGATCGCGATGGAGCAGGGCCTGCGCTTCGCGATCCGCGAAGGCGGCCGCACCGTCGGCGCCGGCGTTGTGTCGAAAATCACTGAGTAATCGGTGACGGTGCTGAGATTATTCGTCGAATAATCTCGGGCCTAAACGTTGCACTAAAGAAGGCCGTTCCACAGGGGCGGCCTTTTTCGTT
>NZ_JBXWLY010000036.1:0-1611 GCF_059609525.1 Ruegeria sp. YTSC325 | reverse complement strand
CTGCTTGATAGCCCTGGGCATCGATACGGCTCGGAAATCAACGGCACCCGTAAATCTGGTTGGGGGAAAGGTCAGAACCGCGATTTTCAGGAAACGCCCGCTTTCTTAGCTTTGCGGTCTTCAAAACCATTGTCAGAGGCAATCGCAGAGGGCGTCAGAGAAGGTCGAAGAGACCGGATGATCAACAAGGATCTCGGCCCCGATGTCAGCGACCAACAGATGGCATTTTGGATGCAAGAACTTACCGAGATTGTTCTCCTAGATTTCATCTTTAGCCAGCAGGACCGCGTAGGAAACATAGACTTCACACCCTATTGGTATTGGGTCGAAGACGGAGACCTGAAGCATAGGAAGGCCAAGCACCATCAGCCAAACGATGGAGACGTTCCCGCCGACGCATTATTGATCCGTCGCAGCAATCTAAACGACAACGATGCTGGTGGGCGGGTTGAGTATGCCAACTTCGCGAAATCTACTCAAATGCTAGAGAAAATGCGGCATTTCTCTCCAAGCACATACCGACGCTTGGTTGCGCTGAATAGTGACCTCCAGTCGCAAGGCCCGGTCTATGACTGGTTGTCGCAAAGCTTTGGGTTGTCAGACAGTCAGATTGCACAAGTTGTCAAAAATACTGCGCTGGCAACGTCCATTCTCCAGAGCAATTGTTCAAATGGCGATTTGATGTTCGACTTGGATCCTGTCGCATTCTTTTTGAGAAACGGCACCGAGGTAGAGGCTGTGGACTGTTATGAACCGTAGGTGTTCTGCTCTTATTGCGGTGTTCATTTGGACCGCTGTGCTAACCTGCAAGGCCGCGGCATTGGATGTCATCGTCATATCGGATCTGAACGGAAGCTACGGTTCGGTAAAATACGATGCCCGCGTCGACAAGGCGATTGAGCGGATAGTCGAGATTGATCCAGATCTGGTTATTTCGACCGGAGATATGGTTGCGGGACAGCGCATTCCCAACTTGTCCGACAAACAGGTCAGGGAAATGTGGAAAGCGTTTCACGAGGCGGTATCAGATCCTTTAACGGCTGCCGGAATTCCGTTTGCGGTCACGCCGGGAAACCATGACGCCTCCGCTTACCGAGGGTTCGAGCGTGAAAGAAAAATATACGCAGAGGAATGGACGCCGAGAAAGCCAGACGTCGACTTCCTGGTTTCAGATGACTACCCGTTCTTCTACGCATTTGAGATGCAAGGCATTACGTTTGCGTCTCTGGATGCTACGACCCTAGGGCCGCTGTCCGGCGATCAGCAGGACCGGCTACAGGAACTGGGTGCAGACGAGGACCCGATTGTCACTTTCAGTCACCTCCCACTTTGGCCGTTCGCGATCCAGCGCGAACGCGAAATCATCGGTGACCCAACACTTGAAAAAATCTATTTGGAAAGCGGTGTCGTTCTGCATCTGTCAGGCCACCATCATGCCTTCTATCCCGGTTGGAAAGACGGTGTAGCTTACGTCTCCCAAGCTTGTTTGGGCGGTGGCCCGCGACGGTTAATCGGCTCAAAAGCCAGATCGCCTCACAGTTTCACTCATGTAACGTTCCAGCCAAACGGAGAATTTGGGATTGCGGTGTATCGAGGGCCTGATTTCGAAAG
>NZ_JBXWLY010000035.1:0-1945 GCF_059609525.1 Ruegeria sp. YTSC325 | reverse complement strand
AGCCCGGTTGACCACACAGTAAACAAACCGCGCCGAGGCCACTTGGCGACCGATATCGACGTTTATTTCAGGTGAATTTCACGGCCAAATTCGGTCGTTTTTTGCATCAGCAGGAAAAATGCACCTTAGAAGTCCATTTTGGCCATAAAAATAAGGGGTTTCATGCCACTTTTCGCCCCATGAATTCTTCCAGGGCACACTATAGAAGGAAAGAACGCGATTATGCACCTGGTGCGTGCCCCACATAAACGGTCTAATCAGCCGTCTCCTGATACGGGGTGCGTGGCTAAGCCGGGAGCATCAATGATGGGAGATAACCATCAATGGAAACCAATAATAATCCAGTTTCTGGAGCGGAGGTAACCGAGCAAGTTCAACGTCTAGCAAAGGCCTACGGCGATCAGATCGTTCGGAGAGACAACAAGTTCTTCGACGTGGAGAATCTGAGTGTTCCACTGTCGCGCAATGACGTGGAGCGGATGATCCTGAACCGGGTTCGAGACGAGTATCCCGAAGTTCCACTGAGCAAAGATCTAGTCAAAGGCTTATTTAAGCTGCTGATCGAAGCGCAGCATACTGACGCCGACCGATCGTTTCAGGTCTGGAATGGAACGGCAATCTGTGAAGCCAGTAACTCTAACCGACTGATACGGTCGCGTGGAGCAGTTGCAGCCAACACGTGGGTCGAACCGGAATATCGCCAACTCAGGGTCAATTTCGCTGAGCCTGGCATCATCGGGCAATTCTTCGATGAGTTCTTTCAGCTTGAGCATGACCGTGAGCAGTTCCTGAACTGGCTGGCATGGAGCCTTCAGAACGAGGGGGAAAAGCCTTCTTGGGCTCCGTTCCTGTATTCGCGGGGAAGAGGTACTGGGAAAAGTACAACGGCACGCATTCTGACCGAACTCTTCGGCACTCAGAACACCGTAGTTCCAAATAACGTCAGCAAGCTTACGCAGCAGTTCAACGCCACGGTTCTGACAAGCAAGCTTGTGGTGTGTGAGGAAACCCAGATCAAGCCGGGGTCGCCGCAGGAAAACGCAATCAAAACCTTCATCACTGACCCTTACGTTCTGATAGAGCGGAAAGGGATTGAAGCTGAACGCGCAAAGCAGTCGTGCTGCTTCCTGTTCACATCGAACATCTGGCCATCATGGATCGGTGAGGGTGAGCGGCGTTATCTCGTAATGGATGTGAACCATGACGGTCGATCAGGGGGTTCTCGCGCCAACGAGTTTTCGAACCTCGTCGGTCAGGTTCATCAGTTCCTGGATGATCCGGCGAACGTGTCCCGTGTCTATAACGCCTTGATGCAGAGACAACTGCCGGAAGGGTTCAGCGCCAAGAGCTTGAACATCGCCGACCATCAGACACCGACCATGGAACGCCTGCACCAGACCAGCCGAGACACCATCGTTGATCGGTTGGAGGAAGAACTGAATGCTAGTGGGCTCGTCGCCCTGCCTGAAGCGGGAGTGGTTGAGTTCGTCCAGACGAACCTCAAAGGAAACATCAACCAAACCAAGCACCTGATGGACGAGTTGGATTGGCGGAAGACCAAGGCGAAGTGGGGTGGCAAAGACTATCAACGCGCGATCTGGGTCAAGTCTGGTTACTGGATCGACCGGGGCAAAATCCATGGCCCTGACTTTGAGCCGGTGAGCATCAACGATCACATTGCTGGTGATACCCGGTTCGCCGAAGTGGAGATCATATGATGGACAGTCAGCACTTTTTCTTAAGAGACGACTGCGAGATCTGGCTTCAGGACATCATGGACACTCACTACGAGGAGGCCCTTTCGAGGGCCAACTCCGTCCTATCGCAAACCACAGAGGATGAGAACGGGTGCTGGGTGACCTCGACGCAGGGACGGCCGAAAACACGGTTCAATCACCGCCAAGTGGCCTCTGCGCGGTTCGTTTACTGCGTGGTCAACCGGGCG
>NZ_JBXWLY010000034.1:0-3100 GCF_059609525.1 Ruegeria sp. YTSC325 | reverse complement strand
CCTACCGCGAAACGCGGAAAGGCGCCCGTTTGGGCGCCTTTTTTTGTGTTTTATGTGCCTTGGATCAGTCGATCATGGGCAGGAGCTTGTCCAGCGACTGCTTGGCGTCGCCATAGAACATGCGGGTGTTTTCCTTGAAGAACAGCGGGTTTTCGATGCCCGAATAGCCGGTGCCCTGACCACGCTTGGACACAAACACCTGCTTTGCCTTCCAGCATTCCAGAACCGGCATTCCGGCGATGGGGCTGTTGGGATCTTCCTGCGCCGCAGGGTTTACGATGTCGTTCGACCCTATCACGATGGCCACATCCGTTTCCGGGAAGTCATCGTTGATCTCGTCCATCTCCAGCACGATGTCATAGGGCACCTTGGCCTCGGCCAGCAGCACGTTCATATGACCCGGCAGACGACCGGCAACAGGGTGGATCGCGAAGCGCACCTCTTTGCCCTTGGCGCGCAGCTTGCGGACCAGTTCACTGACCGACTGCTGTGCCTGCGCCACCGCCATACCGTAGCCCGGAATGATGATCACGCTGTCGGCGTCGTTCAGAGCTGCGGCAACGCCATCGGCGTCGATGGCAACCTGCTCGCCCTCGACTTCCATCTGCGGGCCCGAGGTGCCGCCAAAGCCGCCCAGGATCACGCTGACAAAATGCCGGTTCATCGCCTTACACATGATGTAGGACAGGATCGCACCCGACGAGCCAACCAGCGCACCCACAACGATCAGCAGGTCGTTGCCGAGGCTGAAGCCAATGGCCGCTGCGGCCCAACCCGAATACGAGTTCAGCATCGACACAACCACCGGCATGTCCGCGCCACCGATGCCCATGATCAGGTGATAGCCGATGAACAGCGCCGCCAGTGTCATCAGGATCAGCGGGAACAGACCGCCCGAGGCGGTGTACCAGATCAGGCAGATCAGCGAGAGACCCGCCGCCGCCGCGTTCAGCGCATGACCGCCGGGCAGCTTGGTCGCCGCCGATGTCACCTTGCCCGCCAGCTTGCCATAGGCCACGACCGAACCGGTAAAGGTGATCGCACCGATGAAGATGCCCAGGAACAGTTCCACATGCAGGATCGTCAGCTCGGCCGCTGTCTTCTTGGCGATCAGCTTGGCAAAGGCGCCCAGATCCGACAGGTCCGCCTGGTTCGCCGCATCCGCAATCGCCATGACCTGCGCCACGTTGCCGATCTCAAAATGCGCGTTGAAGCCCACGAACACAGCCGCCAGACCCACCAGCGAGTGCATCGCCGCGACAAGCTGTGGCATCTCGGTCATCTGCACGCGTTTGGCGACATAGGACCCGATCAGACCGCCGCCTGCAATCAGCAGCAGCGACAGCAACCACAGGCCCGAACCGGGGCCCACAAGCGTGGCAAAGACCGCCAGCGCCATACCGACAATACCGTACCAGACAGCGCGCTTGGCGCTTTCCTGGTTCGACAACCCGCCCAGGGACAGGATGAACAGAACAGCCGCAACAACATAAGCGGCAGTGGTGAAGCCAATCATCTACCCGGCCTCCTTAAGATTTCTGGAACATGGCGAGCATGCGCCGGGTGACAAGGAAACCGCCGAAGATGTTGATCCCGGCCATAAAGACCGACAGCGCCGCCAGCAGGATCACCAGGAACGAGCCCGATCCGATCTGCATAAGCGCCCCAACAATGATGATCGACGAGATCGCGTTGGTGATCGCCATCAGCGGAGTGTGCAGCGAATGCGCCACGCCCCAGATCACCTGGAAGCCAACGAACACGGCCAGCACGAACACGATGAAGTGCTGCATGAAGCTGGCCGGAGCGACCAGACCCACCAGCAGCATCAGCGCGCCGCCCACACCCAGCAGGGTGAACTGCTGCTTGGTCTGCGCCTTGAACGCCGCAATCTCCTGCGCCTTTTTCTCTTCCGGGGTCAGTTCCTTGACCTCGGGCTTCTTCTGCGCCGCGATGGCCTGCACTTTCGGCGGCGGCGGCGGGAAGGTGATCTCACCCTCAAAGGTCACGGTCGAGCCGCGGATCACGTCATCTTCCATGTCGTGGTTGATCTGACCGTCCTTCTCGGGCGTCAGGTCAGTCATCATGTGACGGATGTTGGTCGCGTACAGAGACGACGATTGCGCCGCCATCCGGCTGGGGAAGTCGGTATAGCCGATGATGGTCACGCCATTGTCGGTCACGATCTTCTCATCCGCGACGGTCAGCTTACAGTTGCCGCCTTTTTCCGCCGCTAGGTCCACGATGACCGAGCCCGGCTTCATGCTTTCGACCATATCCTTGGTCCAAAGCTCGGGCGCTTCGCGGTTCGGGATCAGCGCGGTGGTGATCACGATGTCCATCTCGGGGGCAAGTTCACGGAACTTGGCCAACTGCGCGTTGCGGAATTCTTCGGACTGAACCGACGCATACCCGCCAGTGGCCGCGCCATCCTGCTGCTGCTCTTCAAAGTCCAGATAGACGAATTCCGCACCCATCGACTCGACTTGCTCGGCCACTTCGGGGCGCACGTCGAACGCATAGGTGATCGCGCCCAGCGACGTGGACGTCCCGATCGCGGCCAGACCGGCCACACCGGCCCCCACGATCAGAACTTTCGCAGGGGGTACTTTACCCGCCGCCGTCACCTGACCGGTGAAGAAACGGCCAAAGTTGTTGCCCGCCTCGATCACGGCACGGTAGCCCGCGATATTGGCCATCGACGACAGCGCGTCCATCTTCTGCGCCCGACTGATCCGAGGCACCATCTCCATCGCGATCACGTTCGCGCCTTTGGATTTGGCCAGCTCCATCCCGTCTTCATTGCCCGCAGGGTTGAAGAACGAGATCAGCGTCTTGCCCTTGGTCAGACGCTTCAACTCGGTCTCGGTGGGCTGACGCACCTTGGCGACAATATCGCAGTCTTTCCACAGCGCAGCAGCGGTCTTGATAACCTCAACCCCTGCAGCTTCATAGGCAGCATCCGAAAAACCTGCCGCAAGACCAGCCCCCTTCTCAATGGCGCAGTCATAGCCAAGTTTCTGCAACTGCAAAGCGGACTCGGGCGTCATCGCGACCCGGTTCTCACCGTCCAGTATTTCCTTTGGTGTGCCTAGCTTCA
>NZ_JBXWLY010000033.1:0-3399 GCF_059609525.1 Ruegeria sp. YTSC325 | reverse complement strand
TGACCGCATCTGGGACGACTATCTGCCGAGTGATAAAACCTCCGGACCGAAGCCGAAGACCGCATTCAGGCATCAACTCCGGGTGTTGGTTCTAGACCTGTATGTTGCTTGGCTGGAAGACCCGGAACTATCTATCGGCGTCTCTATGTCCTCGAACTACTGGGACACGTCTTCCCGCTATAACGCGATCTATATATCCAAGAAGATCATCCCGATCATTCACACTCTAATCGAAGCAGGATTATTGGATGTTGCCAAGGGCAGCTACTCGGGTCCTCTGGCTCGGGGGAACAGAACGACGAGGATACGAGCCTCCGAGGTGATGCAGGGATGGTTCGCCGAAGTGGCATTCCAACGAGATGACGTTGGTCGGGTCGAAGGCGAGGAGATCATCATTCTCAGAGGGGACAATGTTGAGTCACTGGTCGAGTACGAGGATACCGACGAGATCATCAGAATTCGGGCTGAGCTTGAGCGCTATAACCAAGTAATTACTGATGCTTTCATTGATATCCCTGTTTTGGATGAGCCGAAGGTCGATGACGTAACCACCGATCATCATCATAAATTCACCCGCCGGATATTCAGTCGCTCTGACTTTAACCTAAATGGGCGCTTTCATGGTGGCTGGTGGCAGCAGATCAATAGTGACTGGAGGTCAAAGATCTTCATCAATGATACGCCCGCCGTCGAAGTGGACTTCCGCAGTCTCCATGTCTCTCTCCTCAGTCTGGAGGCGGGGAAGGAACTTGGTGGTGACCCCTATGATCTGCCTGACAGACTTATCGCGGGTGCGCCTGCACCGCTTCAACGCAAGTTTATGAAACGACTGATACTGACTGCTATAAACGCCGGGTCCAAATACGCGGCCTTCAGAGCCTTCCGAGATGGGTTCCCGACTGGTCATGCTGGGAAGTCAATAACGAACGAGCAACTGGAGACCCTGCTGACGGGCTTTCTGGACAAGACGCCTCACATCAAAGACTATCTGTTCGCAGATCAGGGCATCCGGTTGATGCATCTCGATAGTCTGATCGTTGAACGCGTCCATCGTCACTTCTGCCACCAAGCCGTACCAGTCTTGTCCGTGCATGACAGTCACATCATCGACTATACCCGAGTCGGAGAGTTGAAGCGGGTGATGGCGGAGGCTTCGGAGGAAGTGGCCGGTGCACCGTTGCCGACGTCGAACCAGTTCTATGGGCTGGACGAACAAGCCGACCCCAATGCGGACCATGTGAAAGACTACGTGATTTGGCGACAGACGGTCCGGTCAGAGGGCTATCTTCAGAGGTTGGCGGAACATGAACGAAGAACGGGGCGAGAGGTGGTGCCATTCGAGATTCAATATTGAAGCAGCGGAACTGGGTGGGTCGGGTAAGCTAAAGGGCGAACGGCCAAATTGAGGAAAAAGCGGCCATTAAACCATAAAGACAGCGCGAAAACCTTTGCTCCAGTCATCTAGTTTTCTCAGTTCAAATTTCGCGTCGCAACGACCACTTCGCGATGCATGAACTTCAAGCCTGCATAACAACATACCGGGCTAATTATTGTGGCAACCCTGCATTTTTCCAACCTTCACGCCAATTGCTTGCACAAGATGGAACAGTGAATATTGGTATTTGAGTCTGCGCTGAGGCTGCTGTCAGGCCCGGGCGTAATGCCTGAAGGTCCGCAACCGCTTGGCGAGCAGCAGCATCATCGGTGAGGTGTCCAAGGGCAGCAATCAGCATGAGATGACTCATAACGAAGCTTGAACGCACAGATAAGGCATTTCGACAAGCCTTAACAGATTCTTCATAGCGCCCAAGATGAAATAGTGCACTTGCTTGAGCGAGGTAAGCAGCATGGCGCAACGGATCGTGCGGGCTAAGGTCCACAGATTGAGTCGCGTGGCTGAGTGCCTCCTCGGGGCGATTAAGCAGAAACAGGTTGATGGACGCCAGCATGTGAACTGTTGCGGCGTTTGGGTTTTGCTCAAGAGCTTGTTTGAACGCAACCCGCGCGCGTGGTAAATCCCGAGCCAGCATTGAGATTGAATGCGCAGCATACGCCAGTGCAACCCCGTCTGCACGATCGCTAAGCAGTACCCGTTCGGCTGCTTTTACGGCCTCTTTCGGCCCTTCGCCGATAGGTTCAAGCCCTTGGACCATGCGTTGAATATGCAACCAAGCCAACAAACCTGATGCGGACGCATATTCCGGGTCGCGACCCAGTGCGAGGGTCGTCAGCCTTATGGCCTCTCGATTGTCTTCATCCGTCAAAAGATGGAAGTGCGATTGAGCTCGCAGGTAAAGTTCATAGGCTTCCAAATTATCCGTGGGTTTCGCGCGCGCTCGGTTTGTTTCGGCGTGCCGTAGAGATGGCTCAATCGCTGTAACGACTTCCAGCGTGACTTTGTCTTGAAGGTCGAAAATATCATCAAGCACGCCGTCAAAGCGTTCTGCCCAGAGATGACTGCCGTTTTCCGCATCAATCAACTGCCCAGTAATGCGGACGCGTTGACCTGCTCGTCTGACTGAGCCCTCGAGAACATAGCGCACTCCAAGTATGCGACCAACTTCGCGAATATCCGTGCTTTTGCCTTTAAAAGTGAAGGACGAATTTCGAGCCACGACCATCAGCCAGCGGAACCGAGACAACTCTGTGATGATGTCTTCTGTGATACCGTCCGCAAAGAATTCCTGTTCGGGATCATCAGACATATTGTCGAATGGAAGCACTGCAATCCCAGGTCTAACATCCGTTATTTGCGATAGGTTGGCTGAAGTGCCCTTAGGCCAGCACCAAACACCAATGCGGCGCGTGATGTTTTTGAGTTCCGTCTGCTCACCGCCGTCGAACTTGGATGCGTCGCCTCGATCAAGACTGTTGTGAGATGTATCCGACAACAATACCTGATCTGGCTCGGCCATTGCTTCGAGACGAGCGGCGACATTTATTCCGTCACCAAAAATGTCGTCACCTTCGGTGACAACCTCGCCGGTATGAATGCCAATTCGAAGCTTGATACTGTCTGGTTTCTGAGCCGACTGTATTGCAATAGCGCAATCTGCAGCGTCTGACGTGGACTTAAACTCGGCGATCCAACCATCGCCCAAGCTTTTGATCATTGTCCCGCCATGGGCTTTCAGAAGCAATTGGAGCGTATCTTCACGAAATGATCGGAGCGCACTAATCGTACCTTCCCGGTCCTGATCCATCAGTGCTGAATAGCCGACAATGTCCGCCGCAAGCACCGTCGTAAGACGTCTGTCCATTCGTTCCCCCTGTTTTAAGGAACTTAACGCGACACTCGACTTCTGTCAGCCCGACAAGGTCGCCTTTGGAGTCTGGGTCCGAAATCCCCAGGTAATGCCCAACTCTGCTCCCCGCTGAAGCTATTCCCAGATGCGGTCG
>NZ_JBXWLY010000032.1:0-3846 GCF_059609525.1 Ruegeria sp. YTSC325 | reverse complement strand
AGGTTTCGATGACTGTGAACGGCGTAGCTGTGAGCGGTGATGTTGAGGGTCGGACGTTATTGTCTGGATTTTTGCGTGATCATTTGGGGATGACAGGGACGCATGTTGGGTGTGACACGGCGCAATGTGGTGCGTGTGTTGTGCATGTTGATGGTCAGGCTGTGAAGTCGTGCAACATGCTTGCGCTTGAGGCGGACGGTTCTGAGGTTGGTACGATTGAAGGCCAGGCGACTGCGGATGGGTCTTTGAACACCATTCAGCAGGCGTTTCAGGATCATCACGGTCTTCAGTGCGGGTTCTGCACGCCTGGCATGGTGATGAGTGCGGCGGCCTTGCTGAAGGACAATCCGCGCCCGACCGAGGCCGAGATCCGGCATTATCTGGAAGGCAACCTGTGCCGGTGCACGGGCTATCATAACATCGTCAAGGCGATCATGGCCGCATCGGGTCAGGACGTCGGCAGCATCGCTGCGGAATAAACGCCACTGCGGGCCTGTAGCGCCCGTGGAAGGACAAGGATGCGTTAGCATCCGTTTATGGGAGGAGAACAAGCAATGCCCAAAGACAGTGGCATCGGAGCCAGTTCCAAGCGGCGCGAGGACGTGCGCTTTCTGACCGGAGCGGGCAATTACACCGACGACATCAACGTGGCCGGACAGGCCTATGTGTATTTCCTGCGCTCGGATATCGCGCATGGCCGGATCACCAGCATTGACACTTCGGCGGCCGAGGCCATGCCCGGTGTGGTCCGGGTATTCACCGGCAAGGATTTCGAAGGGGTGGGCGGCATCCCCTGCGGCTGGGAGGTGACGGACAAGCATGGCGCGCCCATGCAGGAACCGGCGCACCCCATTCTGGCACAGGGTAAAGTGCGCCATGTGGGTGATCCCATCGCGGCCGTGGTGGCTGACAGCCTGGAACAGGCGCGCGATGCCGCCGAGGCGATCGATCTGGATATCGAAGAACTGCCCGCCGTGATCGACATGAAGGCCGCCGCGCAGGATGGTGCAACGCTGGTCCATGACGATCTGAAGAACAACATCTGCTATGACTGGCAGCTGGGCGAGGCGGATGACGCCAAGGTCAACGAGGTCTTCGCCAATGCGGCCCATGTGACCACGCTGGATCTGGTGAACAACCGTCTGGTTGCCAACCCGATGGAGCCGCGCGTGGCGGTGGCGGAATACAGTCGCGGGACCGAGGACTATACGCTCTATACCACTTCGCAGAACCCGCATGTGATCCGTCTGCTGATGTGTGCCTTCGTTCTGGGCCTGCCCGAGCATAAGGTCCGCGTGGTGGCCCCGGATGTGGGCGGTGGTTTTGGCACCAAGATCTTCCACTATGCGGAAGAGGCGTTTGTGACCTTCGCCGCCAAGGCCTGCAACCGTCCCGTCAAATGGTCGGCCAGCCGGTCCGAGGCGTTCATGTCCGATGCCCATGGCCGCGACCATGTCAGCAAGATCGAGCTGGCGTTGGATGCGGACAACAACTTCATCGGTCTGCGCACCAACACCTATGCCAATCTGGGCGCCTATCTGTCGACCTTCTCCAGTTCCGTGCCCACATGGCTGCACGGCACGCTGATGGCGGGCAATTACAAGACGCCGGTCATTCAGGTGAACGTGAAGGCGATGTTCACCAACACGGTGCCGGTGGATGCCTATCGCGGTGCGGGCCGGCCGGAGGCGACCTATCAGCTGGAACGCGTCGTCGACAAAGCTGCGCGCGAGCTGGGGGTCGATCCCATTGCGCTGCGCCGTCAGAACTTCATCACCCAGTTCCCCTATGACACGCCGGTGGCGCTGACCTATGACACTGGCGATTACAACGGGACCATGGACAAGCTTGAGGCCGCCGCCGATCTGGCAGGCTTTGCCGCGCGGCGTGCGGAAAGCGAGGCCAAGGGCAAGCTGCGCGGTCTGGGCATCAACTGCTATATCGAGGCGTGCGGCATTGCGCCGTCGAACATCGTTGGCATGCTGGGCGCGCGCGCGGGTCTTTATGACGCTGCGACCGTGCGGGTGAACGCCACCGGCTCGATCAGCGTCATGGTGGGCGCACACAGCCATGGGCAAGGGCATGAGACCGCCTTTCCGCAGGTCGTGGCCGACATGATCGGCATCGACGAGTCGATGGTCGAGATCGTGCATGGCGACACCTCGAAGATCCCGTTTGGGATGGGCACTTATGGCTCGCGCAGCCTTGCGGTCTGTGGCTCGGCCATGGTCAAGGCCACCGAGAAGGTGATCGACAAGGCCAAGAAGATCGCCGCCCACCTGCTGGAGGCCTCCGAGGCCGATATCGAGCTGAAGGACGGTCAGTTCAGCGTGGCAGGCACCGACAAGTCGGTGGCCTGGGGCGATGTGACCCTGACGGCCTATGTGCCGCATAACTACCCGCTGGAGGTCGAGCCGGGGCTGGAGGAGACCGCGTTTTACGACCCGGCCAACTTTACCTTCCCCTCGGGCGCCTATGCCTGCGAGGTCGAGCTGGACCCCGAGACCGGTAAGGTCAGTATCGAGGCTTTCACCGCCGCCGATGACTTTGGCAATATCGTCAACCCGATGATCGTGGATGGTCAGGTGCATGGCGGTATCGGTCAGGGTATCGGTCAGGCGCTACTGGAGAACTGCGCCTATGATGAGAATGGCCAGCTGCTGAGCGCGTCCTTCATGGATTACGCCATGCCCCGCGCCGATGACGTGCCCTTCTACGGCGTCGATCATTCCAGCCAGACGCCCTGCACGCATAACCCGCTGGGGGTGAAGGGCTGTGGTGAGGCTGGGGCTATTGGCTCACCCCCTGCGGTGGTCAATGCGGTTCTGGATGCGATGAACTCGGGCGGCAAAGCGGTGGATCACATCGACATGCCGGTGAGCCCGTCGCGCGTTTGGGCGGCGATGAACAGCTGAGAGGTTGGGGTAGCTGGGGGCTCTGCCCCCAGACCCCCGAGGTATTTATAGCCAGATGAAGAGCGGATCTGTGTTCTTCGGAAAGGAAAAGCGGAATGTATAATTTCGAGTTTGAGAAGCCCTCGACCATCGCCGATGCGGTGGCTGCGTTGGGGGCTGAGGATGCGCAGGCGTTGGGGGGTGGTCAGACACTGATCCCGACGTTGAAGCAGCGGTTGGCGGCGCCCTCGGCGCTGGTGTCGCTGAGCGGGATTGCCGAGATGCAAGGGGTTTGCATCGAGGATGATGGCTCGGTCGCTATCGGTGGAGCGACGACCCACGCCACGGTGGCGCGCGAGGCGGCGGCAAGCTATCCGGCGCTGGCAGCATTAGCCGGTCAGATCGGGGACCCGGCAGTGCGCAATCGCGGCACAATTGGTGGGTCGGTGGCCAACAATGATCCGGCGGCCTGTTATCCGGCAGGGGTGTTGGGTTCGGGCGCGACCGTTGTGACCAATACGCGGCAGATTGCGGCGGATGATTTCTTTCAGGGCATGTTCACCACCGCGCTGGACGAGGGTGAGATCATCACCCAGATCCGCTTCCCGGTGCCGCAGGCCGCAAGCTATCAGAAGTTCCTGCAGCCGGCCTCGCGCTTTGCGTTGGTGGGGGTCTACCTGGCACGGTTCGCGGATGGTGTCCGCGTCGCCGTCACCGGTGCCAGCGAAGATGGTGTATTCCGCTGGTCCGAGGCCGAGGAAGCCTTGACCAAAGAGTTCCGCGCCGACGCCCTGATGGGCCTGAAGGTGAACCCAATGAACATGATCGGCGATCTGCATGGCAGCAAAGACTATCGTGCACATCTGGTCAGCGTCATGACCAAACGCGCCGTCCAAGCCTGTAGCTAAATCAAACGTCAGCCCTGAAGCAAAAAACAGGGCTGACTTTAGGA
>NZ_JBXWLY010000031.1:0-2500 GCF_059609525.1 Ruegeria sp. YTSC325 | reverse complement strand
AATCTATTTAGGTAGAGCGTCATCCGAATACCCCGGGGGGTAGAGCACTGGATGGGTAATGGGGCCCCACAGGCTTACTGATCCTAACCAAACTCCGAATACCCGGGAGTACTAGATGGCAGACACACTGCGGATGCTAACGTCCGTAGTGGAGAGGGAAACAACCCTGACCTACGACTAAGGCCCCCAATTCATGGCTAAGTGGGAAAGCAGGTGGGACGACCAAAACAACCAGGAGGTTGGCTTAGAAGCAGCCATCCTTTAAAGATAGCGTAACAGCTCACTGGTCTAAATAAGTTGTCCTGCGGCGAAGATGTAACGGGGCTCAAGCCATGAGCCGAAGTCTAGGGATGCGTAAGCATCGGTAGCAGAGCGTAGTGTGACATAGTCTCATTCCTCCTTCATGCCTTCGGGCAGATTGGAGGAGAGAGGCTTTCGATGAAGCGGGCGCGTGAGCGATCCCGTGGAGAGATCACTAGTGAGAATGATGACATGAGTAGCGACAAAGAGTGTGAGAGACACTCTCGCCGAAAGTCCAAGGGTTCCTGCTTAAAGCTAATCTGAGCAGGGTAAGCCGGCCCCTAAGCCGAGGCCGAAAGGCGTAGGCGATGGGAACTAGGTTAATATTCCTAGGCCAGGAGGATGTGACGGATCACAGGTGTAGTTCAATCTTATCGGATTGATTGGGCTGCTGAGTGGTTCCTGGAAATAGCCCTCCATCAGACCGTACCCTAAACCGACACAGGTGGACTGGTAGAGCATACCAAGGCGCTTGAGAGAACGATGTTGAAGGAACTCGGCAAAATACCTCCGTAAGTTCGCGAGAAGGAGGCCCGGTTCCTAGGCAACTAGGGGCTGGGGGCACAAACCAGGGGGTGGCGACTGTTTATTAAAAACACAGGGCTCTGCGAAGTCGCAAGACGACGTATAGGGTCTGACGCCTGCCCGGTGCCTGAAGGTTAAAAGGAGAGGTGAGAGCCTTGAATTGAAGCCCAGGTAAACGGCGGCCGTAACTATAACGGTCCTAAGGTAGCGAAATTCCTTGTCGGGTAAGTTCCGACCTGCACGAATGGCGTAACGACTTCCCCGCTGTCTCCAACATCGACTCAGCGAAATTGAATTGCCTGTCAAGATGCAGGCTTCCCGCGGTTAGACGGAAAGACCCCGTGCACCTTTACTACAGCTTCGCACTGGCATCAGGATTGTGATGTGCAGGATAGGTGGTAGGCTTTGAAGCAGGAACGCAAGTACCTGTGGAGCCTCCCTTGAGATACCACCCTTCGCACTCTTGATGTCTAACCGCGGTCCGTTATCCGGATCCGGGACCCTGCGTGGCGGGTAGTTTGACTGGGGCGGTCGCCTCCTAAAGCGTAACGGAGGCGCGCGAAGGTTGGCTCAGAGCGGTCGGAAATCGCTCGTTGAGTGCAATGGCAGAAGCCAGCCTGACTGCAAGACTGACAAGTCGAGCAGAGTCGAAAGACGGCCATAGTGATCCGGTGGTCCCGAGTGGAAGGGCCATCGCTCAACGGATAAAAGGTACGCCGGGGATAACAGGCTGATACTGCCCAAGAGTCCATATCGACGGCAGTGTTTGGCACCTCGATGTCGGCTCATCTCATCCTGGGGCTGGAGCAGGTCCCAAGGGTACGGCTGTTCGCCGTTTAAAGAGGTACGTGAGCTGGGTTTAGAACGTCGTGAGACAGTTCGGTCCCTATCTGCCGTGGGTGTAGGAGACTTGAGAGGAGTTGCCCCTAGTACGAGAGGACCGGGGTGAACGATCCACTGGTGGACCAGTTGTCGTGCCAACGGCAGTGCTGGGTAGCTATGATCGGACAGGATAACCGCTGAAGGCATCTAAGCGGGAAGCCCCCCTCAAAACAAGGTCTCCCTGAGGGCCGTGGAAGACCACCACGTCAATAGGCCGGAGATGTAAGCGCAGTAATGCGTTCAGTTGACCGGTACTAATCGCCCGATAGGCTTGATTTGATCCAGTAATGGAAAGATGAAATCAAACCAGAAGCATACACACCTTGACCAAGGACAGCGTCGCAGCGCCAAGCCGCGATGTTGGTTGATTATATAACCGTGCGGGAACGCGCCTTTTGTAAACAAAAGACGCTGCCTCCCGCGCGTCGCCTTTTTGCAAAGCAAAAAGAGCGACGTGGGCTTTTCCTCGGTTTGGTGGTCATAGCGCAAGTGAAACACCCGGTCCCATCCCGAACCCGGAAGTTAAGCACTGCCGCGCCAATGGTACTTGGGCTTAAGCCCCGGGAGAGTAGGTCACCGCCAAACCTAGAAAAAGCCCACACATCTCTCTAAACGATCAGCAAAACACGACCCGGCCTCAAGTCGCGAAAGCAATAGGCCAAAAATGGTCTCAACTAGCCTAATAGGCCGTAGACCAAACCAAAGTGTCGCGGGATGGAGCAGCCCGGTAGCTCGTCAGGCTCATAACCTGAAGGTCGCAGGTTCAAATCCTGCTCCCGCAACCAATCTCTAG
>NZ_JBXWLY010000030.1:0-7290 GCF_059609525.1 Ruegeria sp. YTSC325 | reverse complement strand
GGAATGCCGCCACTCGAGCTGCTTGAAGTCCGGGCATCAGCATTCCTTGGTGGGTCGGAAGTTAACGTGACAACACCTGGAAAAGGCCTCGGGAGCATCAATCATTCGAAAAGCACGTTCGACCTGACTTGCAACAAAAGCGACCAAAAAAAGAACAAGTTCTACAAATTGTCCCAAACCCAGCCGGCAACTTCGTTGTGCGAACGAGATTTCAAGCGTAACTCGTGGATTTCAGAGACCACCCGGTAGTCATCCGGCGCTAGTTCCAGCAACTCGCCCCTTCCCACCCAGATATCAGCATAATGCACAGGGATTAGCCCGATATGGGTTCCGGCCAAAGCCATGTAAGTTGTGGACTCAATGTTACCTTGTGAAACATCTGCTTTCTCATCAAGCAATCGAATATCCAGTGCTTCGTCAATTGGATTGCTCAAGAAACTATGGGCCGAAATTTTGCTGTCTTGCACCAACGCCTTCAAGTTGCCTCGGTCGGTCGCCGAGTTGCAGGGATGATCGGGGCTGCAAAACAACCCGCTGGGTTCGTCATAAATGTGATGCGCTTCAACGTCGTCGGGCACCTGATCATCCAAGGCGAGACCGACAAGCGCGATGTCCAGCCGCCCGGCGCGGAGCTCCGTCAGGCAATCAAGATAATCATATACGCCCACTCGGACATGAAGATTGGTGAACTGCTCTTTTGCGCGCCGGATCACATTTGTCAGCGGATTGTTTGGGTCCGTCACAAGGCAATCTACGACACCCACGCGCACCAAAACCTCGGTGTCGCGCCCAATTTCGTTGAGGCGCGCAGCATAGGAATCCAGATGAGCCAAGAGCTGGTTGGTTTCCGTTAGGACCTGCTGTCCTTCGGAAGTAAGCGAAAAACCCTGCCGTCCACGGTTGCACAGGCGCACGTTCAGGCGTTGCTCAAGATTGGCGATATGCGAACTGATGGCGGGCTGGCTGATTCCAAGCTCAACCTGCGCTTTGACAAAGCCGCCCGCCTCGGCCACCGCCTTGAACACGCGCAGCAATCGCAAATCGATATCGGTCAAACGCATCACGACCCCCGGTGCTGATCTTTCTGAAATCAAATCAAAAAAACCATTACATGTCGATTGGCTTATACAAGTATCAGCAGTTCAATATGGTTCCGCAGATGTTGCCTGCCTAAGGTTGATGCAATCCAAGAGCCGCCGGACGTAAGCACCGGTCGCATTTGCTACAACCCAGGGAGCCAAACTGATGAACCCGTACAGATCCTTCACCCTTGCTGCCAGCATCGTCGCGATCTCCGGCACTGCCGTCATGTCCGAGGAAATCACCGTCAGCGCCTGGGGCGGTTTCTTTGAAGAGACGCTACGCGACGTGATCTATCCCGGTTTCACCGAGGAAACGGGCATCGCCGTGCGCTCGATCGCGCAACCCGCCGATCAGGCGTGGTTAACCCAGCTGACTAATGCGGCTCGCGCCAAGAAGGCCCCTGCCGACCTTTCGCTGGTGGCCGACGAAGTATTCCTGCGCGGCCAGTCTATCGGTCTCTGGGCCAACCTGAACGCTGAGAACATCCCCAACACCTCGACCCTGCTGGATGGTTTCACCAAGACCAGCGAGGAAGGTAACCTGAACGCCGTTGGTGCCTTGTCGTGGTACACCACCTTTGTGACCAATACCGAAGCCGTTGCCGAGGCACCAATCTCATGGGCCGAGCTCTGGGAACGTGACTGGGATGGTAAACTGGGCCTGACTTCGAACGCGAACAGCGGGTTGATGGAAGCCACTGCACTGACCTTCTTTGGTGGATACGAGATCATGGAAACCCGTGAAGGCCTGGAAAAAATCATCGCCAAGATCGCCGAGCTGAAGCCGCAGGTGCAACTGTGGTACCGCGACGAAGGTCAGTTCCAGCAAAGCCTAGAGGCCGGTGAACTGGTGGGTGGTCTTTACTATCACGACGTCACCATGTTGTCGGCGGCCGACGGCCTGCCAGTTGTGTCGACCTTCCCGAAAGAGGGCGGCATTCTGGGCGACGCCTACTGGATCGTCCCGCGGGATTCGCAAAACATCGAGGCCGCCGAAAAGTTCATCAACTACATGATCCGCCCCGACGTGCAGGCCAAGATGGCGCGCAATCTTGGGACTGCTCCGGTAGCCAAACGCGACTCGATGGACCTCACTGACGAAGAATTTGCCTCGGTCGGCAGCGCTGGCGAGCCCATCCGCAGCCAGACCCACATCCATCTGCGCGAAGGTGACTGGCTCTCTGACAAGTATCTCGAGATGATCTCGCAGTAATTCACGATCGCTCCCTGTCGGGTCGGCGCACCGCCGCCGGCCCGGCATTTAAGAAAGTCGCATCCCATGGCACAACTCTCGCTCCAAAACATCCAGAAGTCCTTTGGCACCTTTCAGGCTCTAAAGGATGTCAGTCTGGACATTGCTTCGGGCGAGTTCATCTGCCTTCTCGGCGGGTCGGGTTGCGGCAAGACCACGCTCCTGCGCATCATCGCAGGTCTCGAAGCCCAGACTTCGGGCGGATTGTTGCTGGATGATGCCGATCTGTCCGAGACCCCCTGCCACAAACGCAATGTCGGCATGGTGTTTCAAAGCCTTGCCCTGTTTCCCCACCTAGATGTCGGCCAGAACATCGCTTATGGCCTCGAGGTTCGCGGCGTAGACAAGGCCAAACGTCTGGATCGCGCCCGTGAACTTCTGGACGTGGTTGGCCTGAACGGCATGTTCCACCGACCCGTTTCGGCTCTGTCGGGTGGTCAACGCCAGCGCGTCGCCATTGCCCGCGCATTGGCCATCGAACCTACCCTTTTCCTGATGGACGAACCCTTTAGTGCGCTCGATGCCGGGCTCCGCGAACATCTCCAGATCGAGGTAAAAAAACTGCAACGCAAGCTGGGCGTTACCACGATCTTTGTGACTCATGACCAGAAAGAAGCCATGTCGATTGCCGACCGCATCGTGATCTTAAACGAGGGCCGCATTGAACAGGCCGGCACCCCAACCGAGGTCTATGCCTGCCCGCAAACCCGTTTCGTGGCCGACTTCATGGGTACCAACAACATCTTTACGCCTGAGTACAGATCCGGCGGCCGTGTCGTTTTGGACGGTGTCGATCTGGGCCACATGCAAGGCCCGATGGCCCAATTGACTGGTAAGCATACTATTGCCGTGCGGCCCGAGTACGTCAGCCTAAACGAGGTCTACGAAGAGAAAATGGGGCTTGTCGGCACGGTTGATTTCGTGCGCCTGCTAGGTGCCTCGATCGAAACCGAACTCAGTGTCGGAGACCGTACATTCATTCACACCATGGTCTCGGACCGCGCGCCCAAATTCAAGGTTGGCGACCGCGCGGAGATTAGGTTCGATCTTGACCATGCCTGGGTGATCCCATCATGAAACGGATCCTCGCGCCATACCTGATCGGGTTGTTCCCACTTGCCATGATGACAGTTTTCTTTCTGGCGCCGCTGGGTTTCATGGTCGTAGTCAGTTTCTATGAACGCGACCCGCTGGGTTTCTACAAGGTCGCCTTTGTCTGGGACAATTACGCCAAGTTCTTCTCGTCCTTCTATTATACGATCTCGATGCGGTCGCTCTTGTCAGCCTCTCTGGGGGCCGTGGTCGTAGTGCTGCTGGCCTTTCCGGCCATGTACATAATCGTCGATATGCACCGCCGCTGGCAGTCGTTCTGGGTGATCCTTCTCTTGTCGCTGATGTGCCTAAGCGAAGTGATCATCGGCTTTGCCTGGCTGATACTGTTCTCAGAAGGCTCGGGCATCCCGAAATTCCTTGGCTGGGTTGGTCTGTGGGAAAACCCGCGCTCGCTGTCGCCCAGTTTCGGCGCGATGCTGATCGGCTTTATCACGCTGGGCTTTTCGCTGGTGGCGCTAATGTTCTATCCGCAGATGGCGCAACGTGACCGCAGTATAGAAGAGGCCGCCCTGACACTTGGCACGCCGCCCGCCCGCGTCTTCTCAAAGGTGGTCCTGCCGAATTTCCTGCCCGCCATCGTGTCATCGGTTGTCACCATGTTCGTCTTTTTCCTTGGCGTCTTCGTAATGCCCACCATGTTGGGTCGCCCTCAGGACTGGAACATGACCGTTATCATCACCGACAAGGCTGTGGGCGACGCCAATATGCCGTTGGGCGCGGCACTCTCGGTCATCATGCTGGTGTTCACGCTGGTTATCATTGGCAGTTTGATTCTGGCCTCTCGCCGGAAAGGAGCCGCGTCATGAGCACCTTTCTGAAACGCCTCTTCGTCTCTGCCATTGCTACGGGCCTGATCCTGCCCTTCCTGATCGTCGCTGGGGTCTCGGTCAGTGCCGAGAGCAATATCTCGTTCCCGCCGCAGGAACTCTCGGCGCGCTGGTACACTGAACTATTGACGCAAAAAGACTGGCTGATCCCGATCCGCAACTCGCTTGTGATCGCTGCCTTTGCCGGGCTTTTGGCTGTTTTGATCGCGCTGGCTGCCAACTACGTGCTGTGGCGCCTGAAATCGGGCTTTGGCAAGCTGGTCTTTGCCCTCGGGATTGGCCCCTTTATGTTGCCCCCGATCATCATCGCCATGGGCGCAAGCGTCTTCTGGGCTGAGATGGGCTGGTATGGCCGCGCCGAAGCCACCGTGATCTCACATGGCGTGTTCTTTGTGACCCTGCCCCTGGTCATCATCGCCCGTGGCTTTGCCGCCCTTTCGGATGACGTGATCGAGGCTAGCCGCACCATGGGCGCGACCCCGTGGCAGACCTTTGCCAAGGTCATCTTCCCACTGGTCCTGCCCTATGTCATCACCGGCTACGCCCTTGTCGCCATCATCAGCGTCAATGAGTACCTGATCTCGTACATGGTCTCGGGCTTTGCCGTCGAAACTCTGCCCATACGCATCTTCAACAATGTGCGCTACGGCTACACACCGGTTGTCGCCTCGGCTGCGATGGGCTTTGCCTTGCTGACCATCGGTGTCTTGCTGGTGCTCTCTACTATCACCGATCTTCTGAAACTCCTTGGCGCGTCGCGGGACTGACCCTCGCACTTTCAAAACGGAAATCACCCATGAAAAAACTGTCTCGACAGAATCTGGAAGACATTCTCTACGGCGCCGTCATCCTTGGCACAGGCGGAGGAGGTGAACTGTCCGAAGGCTTGGCGATGATCGACGACGCCCTGACCAAGGGAAAAGAGTTCATCATGGTCGATTTGGACGAGGCCCCGCAGGATGCGCTTGTTTGCACACCCTATATGCTTGGTGCGATTTCATCTCTGCCTGAAGAGGAAGAGAGGCTTTATGAGCGTCTGCCGCGCACCGGAGAGCCATCGATCCTCGCAGCCTATGAAAGGTTCGAAACGTACCTGGGTCGCAAGTTCTACGGCACGATTTCCTGCGAGCTCGGAGGATCGAACACGGCCACCTCGTTTTACGCAGCAGCCATGGCGGGGGCCTATATCATTGATGCCGACCCAGCAGGTCGCGCTGTTCCGGAAATTACCCATTCCACCTACTACATCAACGGCTTGCCTGCCGCGCCCATTGTCATGGCCAATGAGTTCGGCGAGGCAATCATCTGCGAGAACGTGGTGGATGATGCACGCGCAGAACATATAGTGCGCGCCTTGTCACAAATCAGCCGCAACGACATTGCTGCCATCGATCATGCGTTGGAGATCAACGAGATCCGTGATGCGGTCATTCCCGGGGCGATCTCACTGGCAATGCGCATGGGGCAAGTCTGGCGCGAAAGCCGCGCTTCCGGAGCAGACGTTGCCGTCGCAATCGCGACGCAAGGCAAGGGTTTTGTGGCCTTTCGAGGCACAGTTTCGGACTGCAATTGGGAAACTCGCGAAGGGTTTACCTTTGGCAACGTCGCGATCTCGGGCGTCGGTGCATTTAAAGATGGCAACTACAGTATCTGGCTCAAGAACGAAAACATGATCGGGCGTATAAATGGCGAAGTACATGCTACCATACCCGATCTCATTTGCTTGATTGACACTGAAACAGGCGCAGCGATCACTAACCCGCACTATTTCATCGGCCAGAATGTTGCCGTGGTTGTGCTACCGGCGCCCAAACCGTTTACTACTCCACGAGGTCTGGAAGCATTCGGTCCCTCATACATTGGGCTTGATCAAGCTTACAAGCCGGCTGTCGCGTGACCCATTTGTGTTTCCTCAAACCCTCAGAGAGATTGTTGTGACCTCTTTGGTTCCTACCTGGATTTAGAAATCCGTCACGCGGATACCATTCTTGTTGTCAGAACGTGCTTTTGCGACCCAAAGACCATGCAATGTCTGCTTCCATTCACCCTTTGCACGGCTAGCTCTTGCAGCGAAAATCCGCTTTCCGCCCTCCCTACGAAAGTTGCGCGTTTCAACAAAGACATAGTTGGGCTCGAAACTGACCTTCTCGTACCAGCGAAAATGTACCATCAGGCAGCTTGGGCGCCGCCCCCTGCCCTACCCGCCTCTGACCTTACGATCAGATAATCGCAAGTGCGCTTAGCATCAGCCTCATGCTTGAAGATCTCGTTCTTGTCCGAACGCAGGACTTTGAGCCAGCTGTAGAGGTAGGAGGCATTCATCTCGAGCGTAAGGTCGAGATAGCTGATCAGGGAGACGTTGCCGTTACGAGGCAGCTGCTGCAAGCAACATGCGTAAGACACATGATTTCATGAGTGGCTCTTCGGCAGAAATGACAGACCGGAACCCGGCCCGAACCCGTAAGAAGCATCCCAAGGTCCCTCTTCCGTCAGTCACAAACCCCAAAGGACACTTTCACTTTCCGCGGGCCCTTTGGCACCAAACGGGACACTTAGGGTCCAGCACATATACGGATGTCTTTGATTTCGTGGGGCAATTTTGGATCGGCATCCGAGATCGGCAACAAATATCGGCAATTCCTTGCCAGATCTTTGAAAATATGCATATTTATCAATTGCTTTACGACTACGAAGGATCGGCAAAAATGCTCGAAACTCCAGCCAGGATAGAACCTTGCTTCTTCGAAGAGTATATTCCCACAGAATTGGCAGACCTCTCGGTCGATATCCAGAGAGAAGCCACGCAACTAGGACAAGGGTTGCACCCGGATAGTGCAGCGGAACTTGCCGATCTGGTTCGAGTTATGAATTGCTACTATTCGAACCTCATAGAAGGGCACAATACACGGCCGCGCGACATCGAGCGTGCACTTGCTGGCGCGGTGTTGTCACGTTAACTTCCGACCCACCAAGGAATGCTGATGCCCGGACTTCAAGCAGCTCGAGTGGCGGCATT
>NZ_JBXWLY010000029.1:0-8588 GCF_059609525.1 Ruegeria sp. YTSC325 | reverse complement strand
AATCCAGTGGAGAGCCGATGAAGGTCACGTCGTGTTGTTGCCAGAATAGGCTAAGGATTGTTGGACACAAAGAAAAACACAGAAATGTCCGCTTTGCAGACATTCACCCGGACCAAACGTCCCGCAGTATTGCGAATGGCAGCTTCGTCCGCATTGAGGTCGCACGCGACATTCGGGCGAACGTACGAACTGAGCCCTGAGCCCTGAGCCCTGAGCCCTGAGCCCTGAGCCCTGAGCCCTGAGCGGTCATAAACAAACAACGTTTACTGAGACCAAGTCGGAAAAGGCTAAAGGTTCAGTATCGGAAGCGAAGGCCTACACCAAATCCTTCGTCAAAAGATCGGTTGCCACCAATTCCCAGAAGCGCTTCGCCGTAGACTGCGATGCCTTCGTTGATGTTGTATCCGATCTGGACTTCTGCAGAGCCAGACCATGCATCTTCTTCCCAATCATATGGGACTTTCAAATCCAACTTGGCCCAGTAGTCGGTTGCGAAGGGTTGTAGCGCGATTAACCTGAGCGCCGTCTGGCTGATGTCGGTATCGCCATTGTAGTCAAAGAAATGCTGTACCAAGGGGATAAGTGAAAGACCAGTATCTTGGTTTCCAAAGGCGACCCCGACGAACGGTCCGAGCTGATCTGAACCTGTCCCAATGCCTTGGTCATCATTGCCAAACTCAACTATCCAGTCGAGGCCCACCGCCGCGCGGTACCCCCAAGTCTTATTGAGCAAGCCCTCCGTTGGGAAGTATATCAATTTAACGAGCGCCTTTTCCCAGTCGCTGGAAGACATCCCATTTGCTGATATATTGTTATAGTGAAGCTCGTATTTGATCTTCAAATTGTCTAGCGCCATGAAGGCGCCATCAATGAAATAGTCTGTTTTTTCACCGCTATTTCCGTCAGTATGCTGAATTCTGAGATCTGTGTTCCGACCTTTTGAAAGTGGGTTAGAGGCGTTTTCGGCAGCTGCCCCACTTTGAGAAAGGGAGAAGGCCAGAATGCAGGCGGCACTGGTTTTCCGAAATATTGAACTCTTCATTTTTGGTCGCTTTTGAACCTCCTCCAGAAATAGGGTCGGCATAGCCAGAAGGATATGTACGCCGACGTTATGTCGATATCACAAATACGCTACAATGGGCAAAGCCGCTTTGTCCGCACGGCGGTCGTAGATGGCGTTTTTTCTAACGTCCGCTCTGCGGCCATCTACTCGCATAGCAGAGGAACTAACTGCGATTTTCGCTAGGATGCAAACCGCACCGTGCGTCTCTGCCAACAACTGAAAAAGTGTTACAGTGGGTTGTTACAGTGCAGGAATTGCCCTACGCTTAAGATATTGATTTTATTGAAACCTATCACCTCAGGATCGCATCCCCTAGGCTCCACCAAAACCTAGCAGAACAACTAGATAGCAAGCATTAGAGTGGTGTGACACACAGGTGTGACACAAAATGAAGCTGTATGCGTATCTTTCACTGTCCAGACACGGCATCTATTACTTTCGTTGGCCCCTACCCGACACGACACCAAAACCACACACTAGTCCAAACATCGCACGCAGAACCCTACGTTTGTCGTTGCGTACGAGATGCCCTAAAGAGGCTGGTACTCTGGCACGGCGTCTTGCAGTGTGCGGCGATACAATAACAAAGCACATAGAAGCAGCGGGCATGAACCACGGCGAACTGCGTACAAAGGTACATAAGCACTTCACGGAAGTACTGAAGAAGGCAAAGGCACGTAGGGATGAACTCGGGCCCTACACCGAGTTGGAAAAGGAACGCATCGCTGACACCATCCGTCTTCATCAGGCGGACAACGAAGACTTCTGGGACATTATGAAGAAGGACTATGCCACCCAGCAGTACCAGTCCTTTTGTGACGCATCCGGCATTCCTCAGAAGCAACCAGTCAATACCCAATGGGCAATTCTTGATGAAATTCGGAAGGCTTGGATTGGTTTTCACGAAGCAATGCTGGAACACGATAAGGCCTTCGAGACATACGATTTCAGCAGGCCGCCCAACGCGCCTGTGAGCGTCACAGAAAGCCCAAAGCCTACTTTCGGCAGTAGCGCCACCAAAGTCTCAAAGAAGCCCTCAGAGAAGCCTTCTAGCCCACTCCTGTCCGCCCTATTTTCCGAAAGAAAAGCTGAGGCGGAACAGACAGGTCAATGGTCGGCCAAGCTGCTGAACGACTATCAGGCTTGGACAGACCTCTTCATAGAATTGCAAGGCGACCGTCCGGTTCTAGACTACAAAAAACCGGACGCACGCGACTTCAAAAATGCCCTGATTGAGCTTCCAAGCAACAGGAATAAACTACCGCAAACGATAGGCCTGACGCCTAGAGAAGCCATACAAGCAGCTAAAGACCACGGTCTACCAACGCTATCCTTAAGTGCAGTCAACAAGGCCTTGGGAAGGCTGCAAGGGATATGGAAGTGGGCAGACAAACAGTTGGACGAAGAGGTTGCCGACATTTTTGGGCCGATGAAGATAGCTGATAACAAAAACGCCAGAAACCAACACGACCCGTTCAGCAAAGAGCAACTGCAGACCATCTTCAACAGCCCACTGTACACGGGGTGCAAATCAAGGCGGTTCCGCACAGTGCCGGGATATACAGACTTGAGCAATACCAGTTGGTATTGGCTTCCACTGCTCGGCCTATGGACTGGCGCACGTCTGAACGAGTTATGCCAGTTGAACGTTGCAGATATCGACCATGAAGAGGGTATACCCCTAATTCGGGTCCAAGAGAGCGACGAAGACCAACGCGTCAAGTTCGGCAAAAGCAGACTTGTTCCCATACACCCCGAGTTAGTTCGGCTTGGCTTCCTCCGCTTCGTACAGGCTCAAAGACAGACAGGGCACAAGCGACTGTTCCCTGAACTAAAGCTGGGAGCGACAGGTTACTACTCAGATCAGGCCAGCAAAGACTTTAACCGCTACATCGACAGAATTGGTGTGAAGACGGCCAAGACCTCTTTCCACTCATTCCGCCATAACTTCAAAGATGCATGCCGTCATGCTGGTGTGCAACCTGACACCAATGACATCCTCTTGGGTCATAAGCTGCCCAGTATGGCAGGGCGCTATGGCGACGGCAACGTACCTTTGCCGGTGCTAACCGAAGCGATCTGCAAGATTAGGTACAGAGAACTGCGTTTAGAGCACGTCAATGGGTACCGAGGAGCTGGAGGCTGAAGTTGGGGACAATGCGGTCGTTTGCTGCAACTAGCTTTAAGGCCCACTTTGCGGACGAAGCGGTCAATCCTGTTGTTCCGCAAGGAATGGGCCAATTTCATGAAAGAATTCATCAAATCCTGCATGACCGCGGATCATGCAATGGTTAGCACCGGGAAGTTCAACGAACTCTGCGGTGGCTATTTCACGCGCTGTTTCACGACCTTCACTGATGGGAGCTGCCATGTCCCCCTGCACGTGTAGCACAAGTGTAGGCACACTTAACTTTCGGGCGTCTGCTCGCGCATCAACTTTTGAGTTCATGGCCATAATCCTTAAAGCAGTTTCCGGGCTCGCAGAAATTCGCTGCATTTCATCAAAGCTGGCACTCTCCGCTGGAGTTGCGTCTGGCATATAGCTGGACGTAAAGAACTGTCGATAAATAGGATTAGGCGACCCCCAGCCCGCTGAAACCATTGCACGGGACGCCTCATAAAACTGTTCAGCCTCAGGATTTCCTCGCATCATTCTTCCACGGACATATCCGCCTAGAAGGATCAGGAATTTGACCCTCTCTGGGTATCTCGCGGCAAATCGAACGCAGAACGCTGAGCCCTGACTTATTCCAAACAGACCAAAACGATCCAAGCCAGATGCATCAGCGACGGCAACCATATCATCTATCATTCTGTCCTCGGAGATGTCGTCGACGTCCCAGTCAGAAAGTCCGTTGCCGCGTTGATCGAACCGAACCAGCCGGCAGAGTTTGGAAAACTCAGATAAGAAATCCCCCCATACAGGACTGGTCCACTCATATTCGATGTGGTTCAGCCAGTTGGGAGCCTTAAGAACAGGTGTTCCGGTTCCCGTTGAAGCCCAAGCCAAATTAATCCCATCAGCGGATTTGCAGAATTTCACGCGCTGCTGATAGGAGATTTCCGGCGCTTTTCGTTCCTGCACCACATTAGGCGTCCATTGCCACACACGTATTGGTCGTGTGATGTTTTTCACGCGCTGCCCGCCCATGTCTCGAAATGGTTCATCGATCTTGTCCAGAACAGATTGATGCACAATGTCCGAAACACAGATGCCACCCGGTTCCGCCAGGCCCTCTAGTCGCGCGGCAACATTCACACCGTCGCCAAAGATATCGTCGTCGTCAAAGATTACATCGCCAAGGTTGATACCCACTCTGAATCGGATCCGCCGATCTTCGACCAAGTCCAACTCTTTCCGCCCCATCTCTTTCTGGATTTCCAACGCGCAGCGTACAGCGTTCTGAACAGAAGGAAATGTTGCCAATAGGCCATCTCCAGTCGTCTTTACAATTTTCCCTCGGTTTCGAGCGATTTCCGGGTCAATCAAGTCTTTTCGGTACGTCTTTTGACGCGACAAAACACCCAACTCATCCGCTTCCATCAATCGAGAATAGCCAACCATATCAGACGCAAGAATGGCTGAAAGTCGTTGTTCCATCGTAGTCTCCCAAAGAGCTTTCCCGGCAGCAAGGCACTTAATTGTGCACCCCAGAAGTCATATTCGTTAGCCGTGTACTTCATCCCCATTGAGTTATTGCTCTCTCACCAGAATGAAGATGTAGTGATCTTTCGAGAGTAGTTCCCGAGTTTATAGTATTCCATCAAGCGTTCCTCCCCAGATGCAGAGGCAAACTACCAGAACCTTTCAAATTTGGATACCGACGCCACTAAGAGGCCCATACCTAGACATAAAGGCGCGTGTTGGTTGCGCAGCGACGCGTTCAATTCGGTTGAACAACCGATTGAAGTAGAAACGACTAGTATTGGTTCAAAGTCGCATGCTCATTTCGTGCCATGTCATTCCGCCGTGGTCGGAGGTCGACGGTTTCAGATAGCTATAGCCGAGCTTTTCGTAGAGCGGCACGTGATGTTCTTTGCACATCAGATAGATCATTTCTTTATCCATCCGTTGCATGCGTTTTACAAACTCGTCCATCAGCGACCTTGAATAGCCTTTTCTTTGTCTCTTGGGATCAACGACAACGGAAATGATGACCACATTCGGGGCGTCAGGGTCGTGGCCAATAAGCTCTTTGAAGTCCTCGTCAGACATCTCGACCTCATGAGCGCATCCGCAATTGATGAAGCCAACAACTTCACCGTCCACTTCAAGGATCAAAAAACCCTCGGGATGGGTCTCTATCCGTTTACAGATTTTAGCATGGGTTGCTGCTTCGTCTCCCTCATAAGCCGAGGTTTCAATTTCGAAGCAGCGATCCGCATCGGAAAGTTGGGCATTTCTAAACTTTTTCATGCGATTTTCCCCCATGTCGCGGGGAAGACTAACCCAAAAGATCCAAGGCTGTCTCATATCAGAATAACGAGCATCTTGCCGCAAGAATTGGTGTCCGCTTTGGCCTCGAAGCGGTCATTCGCAGAATTTTCGCGAGCGTCTGTTTTGCGGACAAAGCGGACATTTTCTTGCGCCGAATCTTGTCATCCGTATGCTCATTTTGAAGACAGAAGAAACGGAGCATGCGCCTACATGAAGTTTTTCTCCCGCAGATCTTTCTGGTCATTCTCAATGGTTTTGGTTTCGTTGACGACCGTACCAAGCCTTTCATTCGCACAAGTTTCGGAGAGTGTTACATCTCAAGTCGTCTATGTTCCCTCTTATTCGCGAGTTTTCACGCAGGAGGGGCGCAGCGAACCGCTCGCGTCTACGCTAGTTGTGCACAACATTAGTCTTCAATCAGAGATCAAAGTTGAGCGTGTCGAATATTACGACAGAGCGGGGCAACTTCTGGAAACTCTCATAAATGAGCCCGTTCAATTGATGCCATTTGGGTCGATGAATGCGCTTGTACCTATTGGTAGCGTCGGAGACGGGATTGGCGCGAATTTCATAGTCACCTGGTCGGCAGAAGTTCCGGTGCTACCCCCTATCGTAGAAGCGATCATGGTTGGAGGAAGCGGCACTCAAGGAATCTCGTTTACAAGCCGAGGTCAGGTGTTGACTCAAAAACCCTAACACCGACCACCACTCTGCTTCTATGTATCCAGCTCAATCATCAATGTAATACTCAAGCACCAGTGACTGGCGTTGGCTTTGGGTTCCAGGCAGACATTGGTGCATTTGCTCAGAGGGCTATTCAGGACGGAAAGCAGTAAGAGCAGACCCAGGCAAAACAATAAATTGATCTGCTCCTTTATCGCCTTACGCTGGAAACACGGAGGTCAAGCTCATGTACCGCACATTTGTTTCTGCAATCTTTGTGGCTATTGCCACGACCTGCTCAGCGCAGGACTACGATATAGTCATAACGAACGGGCGGGTCATCGATCCGGAGACAGGTTTGGAGGTGCCGTCAGACGAATTCGAACCAGTCTCAGTTTGCCGCGGAAACTGCGAACCTATCCGGAACAAAGTTGACGCCACTCGGCGAGAGCAGCGCTGCGGGTCAGCTTGAAGATGTCTCGGCTGGTGAGCGATCGTTCCTGGTTGAAGTGATTGCTGCAATATTTGCAGCAGATGTCGTGGGTTACTCGCACCTCGTCCGCGCGAATGAAGAACGGACGTTAGAGCACTTGCGCGAACTACGGCAAAACGTCATCGAGCCCGCCTTTGCAAAACACGAAGGTCGAGTGGTCAAATGGATGGGCGACGGAGTACTGACGGAGTTTGCAAGCGCTGTCGACGCGGTTTCATGCGCCTACGATATTCAAAAATCCATCCATTCACGCAACGGAAACTTCCCAGTTGATGAGGAGATTATTTTTCGCGTCGGCATCAATATCGGTGACGTCGTCGTAGAAGGCGACGACATTCATGGCGATGGGGTCAACGTGGCCTCAAGGTTGGAGACACTTTCCGATCCTGGCGGGATTTGCATTTCGGCGTCAGTCCATGAACAAATCAAGCACCGCCTGAATGTGCATTTTCAAGACGCGGGTGACCAGCTAGTTAAAAACATCGTTGAGCCAATCCGCGTCTGGAAATGGGTGGGCGAGGCGAATGATGTCACAACTATTCAAAAGCCCACATCGGATTCAGAACTAATTTCGGCCCCTCGCCTGCCAGACATTCCGTCTTTAGCTGTTTTGCCATTTGACAATATGTCAGGCGATGCCGAGCAGGAGTACTTCGCAGACGGCATGACAGAGGACCTGATCACCGACCTCTCAAAATTGTCTGGCTTGTTAGTTATCGGTCGCAACTCTTCTTTTGTTTACAAAGGCAAGGCAGTAGATCTGAGACGCGTCGGCAAGGAGTTGGGTGTGCACTATGTTCTTGAGGGCAGTATCCGTAAGGCAGGCAACCGGGTTCGCATGAACGCTCAATTAATTGAAACAGCGAATGGAAGTCACGTCTGGGCCAATCGCAGAGACGGAACGCTGGAAGATATTTTTGACCTGCAAGACGAGATTACAAGAGAAATTGTCGACGCGCTGTCTATACAATTGCGGGAAGGCGAGGAAAATCGTCTTGGCAGTCAATACACAAAAAACACTGAAGCGCGTGACTGGTTTCTCAAAGGCCGACTGCGCTATCGTGAACCGGGTCCGCAAGCCAACGCCGAAGCGCAGGTAATATTCACCAAAGCTTTAGAAGCTGACCCAAACTTCGCCTATGCTATGGCCGTTAGAAGCTACTTAAAATTCCATGCTTGGTTCTTCAAGTGGAACAGCCACCACAATGCGTTCGACGAAGCATTGGCTGAGGCCGAACGTGCCGCCAAGATAGACCCAAACCTTGCTGCCGCCCACGCGTTTCTGGGTTGGATGCATATGTGGGGCGATGGGTTCGAAAGAGCTCTTTCTGAGCATGAAACAGCCTTATCATTGGACCCTAATTCCTCTGATGGACATCTGTGGCAGGCTTCTTCACTTATCTACGCGGGAACACCGGAGTTGGCAATTGCGCCAATGGACCGGGCTATGCGGCTAGAACCACATACTCCGCCCATTTACCTTCTTAATTATGGTCACCTAATGTTGCAGCTTGACCGTTATGAAGAAGCTATCGAATACTTGCAGGCAGCAATACGAAACGCGCCTCAGTTTCCTATGAACTATATATTTTTGTCGGCGGTAAGAACGGCGCAGGGAAAATTACAAGAAGCAGAGGAAGCCGGTTCGATACTTCTCGAATTGATCCCTGTAGCTACGGTATCCACGCTGAATTCCCAATTGCCCTATGCAAAGGAAGAGCACAGACTAAAGATTGTGGCGGGCCTGAAAGCCGCAGGATTGCCGGATTAATGAGACGTAAAGAAGCCCTTTCGAGGCTCGATGCGGTCATTTTCTAAATCGTGGCAGATGTCTACTTTGAAGACATTGCAGGCTTTTTCTTTGTGTCCAACAATCCTTAGCCTATTCTGGCAACAACACGACGTGACCTTCATCGGCTCTCCACTGGATT
>NZ_JBXWLY010000028.1:0-12142 GCF_059609525.1 Ruegeria sp. YTSC325 | reverse complement strand
GGAATGCCGCCACTCGAGCTGCTTGAAGTCCGGGCATCAGCATTCCTTGGTGGGTCGGAAGTTAACGTGACAACACCCCACAACGTGATGGAGCGTGCCGCCATCGTATCGCAGGATGCAAAAATGGTGATCGAACTTGCCGGCCAGACCTTCGAAACCGCGTCGAACCCCACTGTACGTACCGAAGCGCAGATGCAGGACCTGATCCGCGAAAATTTAGTTTCTGCACTACGCGAAACTCGTGGTCAGGTTTCCGGAGCAAACGGAGCAGCCGCACTTTTGGGAATGAAGCCAACTACTCTGACTTCGCGCTTAAAAACCATGAGTATTACAGACAACGAATGGGAGTAACTAACTAGGGTCAGGACGGCGTTGCCAGCTTTTTTGCGCGTGATTGAGAGGGGTGGGGCCGGTTCCTGCCAGACGTTCATTTCGGCAATATAACCTCCCAGAGGCCGAAAGCTTCGGTTCTGGCGTGACGGAATGAGACGATGGAGAGTTGATAGCGGCGAGGTCGAAAAACGGTGTTGAACTGGTCGTGGGTGGCAAGAAACCTTGGCGCCTGTTTTGGCGACTTGAAGCGCCCCCTGAGCTTTTCACACTTTCGAGTGGGTCTGTGTGATCCTTCGATCCGGTTGTCCAACCCTTTGTGTGCTCGGTGAGCCGCGCCCGGTGCAAGATCGCGGATCGGCTTGAAATAACTTCGCAACTTGTCCCCAGTCTGAGCTACCGGTACGCCCGGGAAGCAGGATCAGTCCAGCGCATAGGCCGGGTCGGTCAGCAGTTTGTTCTTCTGAATCTTGCCGGTTGCGGCCTGCGGCAAAGCCGCGACAATCCCAATCCGCGAGGGCACCTTGTAGGCCGCCATACGGTCGCGCACCCAGGCGCGCAGTTCCTGTTCGGTCACAGGCGCGCGGGCGACGACAAAGGCCAGAACCTCTTCGTTGCGGTCCACTTTGCGCCCCACCACCGCGCTGAGCGTGACGGCGGGATGGGCGGTCAGCACCGCCTCGACCTCGGGTGGGTAGACGTTGAACCCCGAACGGATGATCAGCTCTTTTGACCGTCCCGCGATATGCAACGCCCCATCGGCATCCTGCCGCGCCAGATCGCCCGACCGCAGGAACCCATCCGCCGTCATCGCCTGTTCGGTGGCTTTGGGATTGCGGAAATAACCCTTCATCACGTTTGGGCCGCGCAGCTGCAATTCGCCGACTCCCTGATCGTCGGGTGCATGAATGCGGACCTCGACCCCCGGAACAGGCAGACCGATGGAACTGTCGTTGCGCACATAATCCAGTCGGGTCGCGGCAACGCCGGGCGAGGCTTCGGTCAGCCCATAGCCATTGTGCAGCGGCTGGCCGAACAGGGCCTCGACCTCATGCTTGAGGCTCAGGTCCAGCGGCGCACCTCCGGCATAGATAAAGCGCAGCCTGTTGGGGGTAATCCGGGCCGGATCATGCCCCAGCTCAGCCATCAGGGCGGCGAAAATCTGTGGCACAGCGGGCAGGATGGTCACACCCGACCGGATCGCATCCAACACCGGCGCGACTTCAAACCGCGGCATTGCAATCAGGCCAGAGCCCTTGGCCAGTGCCGCCAGAAAGACCGAGGTCAGACCAAAGATATGGGTTCCGGGCACCACCGCCAGCGTCACGTCCTGCGGCGTGATCCGCCGCATATCGCCCGAGACCTGAGACATGAAACACAGGTTGCCATGGGTCAGCATCACGCCCTTGGGTTCACCCACCGTGCCGCTGGTATAAATCAGAACCGCCGTCTGATCCGAACCCGCCTGAACCGTCTCGATCTGCACGTCGCGCAGAGGCGACAACATGAACGCGCCGCAATCCAGCGTGGCCACCTGAGTGGCCCCCATTCGCCGGGCATGGCCCGCCGAGGCCGGAGAGGCTTCGGGTGTGAACACCGTGCACCGTGCCTCGGACAGGTCGATCAGGCGATCAACCTCGGCCGCGGTCAGCCGCGCGTTGACCAGAACTGTCCAGGCGTCCAGCCGGCTCAGCGCCATAACGGCGACCAGAAAGGTCACGCTGTTTTCGGCCAGCACGAGGACCCGATCGCCGCCCCGCACCCCATGCCGGGTCAAACCCGCAGCGGCGTCCTTGATCATCGCCTGCAACGCGCCATAGGTAAACACAGTGCCGTCATGATCGACAATCGCAACCGCGTCCGGTGCGCCGTTCAACAGGATGTCATGAATGCGCTTCACGAGGCTTTCCTTTTTGCCGCAATGTTCCGTGCAGGTTATTCAGCCTTTGCACGTTCCGCCATGCTAAAACCCAACTCTTGCAGGACCGCTTCGGTATGTTCGCCCAGGGCCGGAGCCTGCGTGATCGGACGCGGCACATGGTTGGAGAACTTTGCCGCACCACACGCCTGACGGACGGGGCCAAGACCTTGCTGATCGACCACTTCGACCACCTCATTGTGCAACACCTGAGGATCGTCGAACAGCTGATGTCGGCGCAACACGGGCGCGCAGGGCACATCATGCCATTCGAGCGAGGCAAGCAGTTCGGCCGTCGCACAGGTCGAAACGACCTCTTCGATCAGTTCCAGCCGTTCCTGACGGTTGATTTCGCGCTGGCTGGGGGTGGCAAATCGTGGGTCTTTGATCAGGTCAGGGCGGTCCATCGCCTTGCACAGACCCACCCATTCCTTGCCCGAGATTGCCCCGACCGTGACAAAGCCGTCCGAGGTGGGAAAGATCATGTCATGGGGCGTGTTGGAAGCATCCTCTTCCTTGCCGACAACGGCCACGGGCGCCATGCCGTCAACCAGTTGAAATTCGTGTCGCATCCAGCATCGAGACTTCCACATGCTGCCCCTGCCCCGTCACCGACCGGCTGTAAAGCGCGGCCGAAACAGCCTGAGCGGCATAGACGGCGGTGATCTTGTCCACCACGACTGAACGGATCATCTTGGGCCGACCGGTCAAAGGATCAGATTGCATATCGGCCAGCCCCGACAGGGCCTGCACCACCGGATCATAGACCCGCTTTTTGTAGTCCCAGCGCAACCGACCGCTTACCCCGATTGCACGATACAAAGGCCGGGGTGAACCCCGCCACCTTGCCCCGGGCGCGCATGATGTCGCCTGTGGGGGGTTCCCCCTTGATCACATCCGCCCCCTGATCGCCAAGGATACCGGTTGAACACGGCCCCGAGATCACAGCGGTCACGTCGACAATCTTGATACCGGCAAAGGGGCCGGTCTTCTGCATCTCATCGGTCATGTGTGGTTCGCTTTCATAGCTGCCTGAAAGGCGGGTCTGCCTGTCAGTCTTTGGAAATAGTCGTCGAATTCGGCCGGACGCTTGACCCCCATGCGATCGGCAAACCGCAGGCAGGTGACAAGCAAGATATCGGCCAGAGTGAATGTCTCACCCAGCAGATAAGGCGCGCCGGTCATGACCTGTCGCGCGGCTTTCTGCGCCATCCGCAGGAAATATGCGCGCGCCACATCGACTGCGACCGGGGCCTGACCGTAGATCTCGTGCCGATCCTGATGGCGGCGGATCGTCCCCTTGCCGCGCGGCACCATGCGAGAGGCGGCCTCGCGCATGGTCAGGAAACCGCCGAAACAGGCCAGTTCCCAAATTTTGCGGAACATGGTGGATTTGGTTTCCAGAAACGGAAAGGGCGAGTTCGATCCGGCATTGTAAAGTGCCACCTCGATCGGGCCCATCTCGGCCTCGACCTTGTCGAAAAAGCCCACAACCTGATCTTCGTCTCGCGCATCCAGCGAAAAGGCGTGCAACTCATGCCCTTCGGCGGCCAGCTCGGCCACCAGCGCGGCGGATTTCTCTGCATCCCGTCGCGCGATGACCACGCGATACCCGGCCCGGGCAAACCGGCGCGCAAACGCCGCCCCGATCCCGTCCCCCGCCCCGATTGCCAAGGCGACCGGCTTTTGATTTTCCGCTGAAGGCATCGCCTTCCTCCCTCCGTCAGTCCTGTCTTGAACTTGACTATAGTTAAATTCAAAATCAGGTAGTAACGCCCAAATTCATATTCTTACTATTCACATGTGAATGCTGGATGCGCGTGCTCAGGCAACCGCACCCAGATGCGACAACGCGCCAAGGGCTTCGGCCTCAAGCCGGTCAACGATGGCTGCAAAAGGCTCGACCCGGTCGACAAATCCCAACGCATGGCCCGCCGACAAAATCCCACGCGACACGTCCCCCGTTTCATAGGCCTTCCGACCGATCTTGCCCGCGACATGTTCCATCAGGCCGCCGATACCGATGTCGGGATTGTCACGCTCCAGCTGCGACACGATGGCGGTGGTTTCGTTACGCAGACTGCGCACGGTGTTGCGCACCGATTGCATGGTCAGGGCCGTATCCAGTTCGGACGCGTCGATCAGCGCCTGCTTGTAACCGGGATGGGCCTGCAACTCTTCGGCCACCAGAAAACGCGTGCCCATGACCACACCCGAGGCGCCCATCGCCAGCGCCGCAGTCACCTGTTTGCCGTGGCCGAACCCACCGCCCACCAGCCACGGGATCGTCAGGCGTTCGCCCGCCAGACCGGCATTGACCATGCTGCCGACCATATCCAGGCCCGGATGCCCGCCGCATTCCGCCCCCACGATCGAGACCATGTCGACGCCCACCTGTTCCGCCTTAACCGCATAGCGCAGCGACGGCACCTTGTGCAGGGTGACAATCCCCGCATCCTTGAGGATCGGCATGAATGCCTCGGGGCTGCGCCCGGATGTTTCGACAAACCGCACGCCTTCGTCGGCGATCAGGCGAAAGATGTCTTCGGTCTTTTCACCTGGCACCAGCTTCGGGATCATCGAAACGTTGACCCCAAACGGCGCGCCTTCGCACATGTCGCGGCATCGGCGGATCTCCGAGCGCAGATCGCCGGTCTCGGGGAACGAGGCGGCTGTGATGAACGAGAGGATCCCCGCCTTGCCCGCCGCAGAGACATAGTCGGCATTGGCCAGCCATTGCAGGCCACCGGCGACCACGGGCAGTCTGGTGCCGTAGGTGCGGGTCACTGGGGTATCAAACATTTTTGGTCGGGTGGCAGTCTGGGCCAATTTCAATCTCCTTCGCGGAAAATCGGGGCTTTTTTGTTCAGAAACGCGGTGATGCCGGTCAGGGCCTCATCCCCGCCAAGAGCCTGCGCCATGGCGTCCCGCTCGCGTGTCAGGTGGCTTTCGAAATCCGAGGACTCGGCGGCATTCAGCAACTGCTTGATCTCGGCCAGTGCCTGCGGGGGAAACTGATACAAGCGATCGGCCAGCGCGCAGGCGCGCGCCAGCGCTTCGCCCGCGGGGGTGGTTTCGGTGATCACGCCCAGATCCAGCAGTCGGCTGGCCCCGAGCGGCTCGGCCATCATCGCCATACGCGCCAGCGTGGCACGGGGCAGAGCCCGGCTGAGCGCATAGGTGACGGCCCCGTCGGGCACCAGCCCGGCGCGAACATAAGCCAGTGTGAACTTCGCCTGCTCGGCCGCCACGATCATGTCGCAGGCCATTGCAATGGAAACACCCGCCCCCGCTGCGCCGCCTTCAACCGCGGCGACAACGGGCTTTGGACTGGTGCGCAGGCTGCGAATAACATCGCCTAGCTTGTCGATCTTGTCCTGCCGTTGTTCATAGGTCAGGGCGCGACGTTCCTGCAGCGCGTTCAGGTCACCCCCGGCGCAAAAGAAATCACCCTCACCGGCCAGAACGATTGCCGCGACGCCATCATCAGCGGCGGCCTCCTGCACCCCGGAAATCACCCCGTCATAATAGGCAGGCGTCAGCGCGTTGCGCATAGCGGCGTTGCAGTTCCAGATGATCAGCGCATGGCCCCGCCGCTCGGTTTTGACATTATCAGTCATTTGCCTCCTCCGGCCCGCTGGTCGGGCAATAGTTTGAACACACCGGTCGAAGTCGCAATCAGCGCGTCCGCCTCGTCGCGCAATTCGCAATCGACGAACTTGGTCTTACGGCCGCCACCCGTCACCCGCCCCACAGCGCGCAACCGCCCCGAGGCCACTGCGGACACGTAGTTGATCGTCAGCGTCATGGTCAGAGCAGGCATCACCGAGTCTGGGTTTTCCGACAGGCTGGCCGTTAACCCTCCAACCGTGTCCAGCATCGTTGCCGTTATGCCCCCATGAATGGACCCGCGTGGGTTCCGGTGCAGATCACCCATCTCCAACACGCAAAAGGCCTGTTGGGTTTCGCGGCTAAACCCCACTGAATACCCCAGCGTTTGCGCCAGTTTCAGCGGCCAGCGTTTCAATTCGGTATCCGCCATGATTGTTCCGCTCCGAACGCGGTGAACCGCATCAGGTGATGGTCCACGTCGCCGAACTGATGGTCGATCATGGTCAGCCGACGCGCATAGTGTGACAGAGCATATTCGTCCGTCATCCCGATCCCGCCATGCATCTGAATGCACTCTTCCGCGACCAGGGCTGCCACCCGTCCCACCAGGTTCTTGGAGGCGCTGACATGGCGTTCCCGCTCGGGGCGGGGCCCGTCCAGATGACCGGCAGCCAGAATGACGCCCGAGCGGACCTGCTCGATCTCGATCAGCATATCGGCCATTCGGCGCTGGAGGGCCTGAAACTTGCCAATCGGAACACCGAATTGCTTGCGCTCTTTCAGATAGGCAACCGTCAGATCGCGGGCAGCCTCCATTGCACCAAGCGCCTCGGCGCTCAGCGCGGTCAGGGCGCGGGCCACCGCAGCCTCGATAACCTCAATACCTGCACCTGCCTGCCCCAGGCGCGCGGCGGAGTCCAGACGCACCTGCTGCAGCGTCACGGTCGCGCCCAAGGTGCCGTCCAGATTAGGGTGATCGACCACTGTCAGACGCTCAGCGTCAATCGGGACCAGAAACAGGGATATCCCGGCCTCGTCCCGGACATCGCCGCTTTCGCGGGCGCTGACGATCAGATGTCCGGCCTGCGCGCCAAACAGCACATTGGTCTTGGTCCCGGTCAGCACCCGTTCGTCGCCCTGCGCCTGCGCGGTGGTCGCGACATGGTTCAGGTCATAGCGCGCGTCCGTCTCACCATGGGCCAGAGCGATGATCTGCTCGCCCGTGATGATCTCTGCCACCAGTTCGTCACGGCCCATCCCCGCCAATATGCTGCCCGACAGAAGGGCGGACAGCAGCGGCTCGATCACACCTGCGCGGCCCAGTTCCTCGAACACCACGGACAGGTCAAACCCGTGGCCCCCAAAACCGCCCTGCTCTTCAGTGAACAAGGCCCCCAGAACGCCCAGTTCGGCCAGTGCGCTGAAAACCGTTTCATCATAGGCCCGCTCCAAGGCGATCACCGCGCGACGATGGTCGTGCGTATAGCTGTCCCCCAGAAACCGCTGCAGCGTGTCGCGCAGCATGACCCGTTCTTCGGTATGATTGAAATCCATCTGACGGGCTCCGTTACAGTTCCAGGATCGACTTGGTGATGATCGTGCGCTGCACCTCGTTCGAGCCACCAAAGATCGACAATTTGCGCATGTTCAGATAGTTCGGCCCCGCCCCGGCGGCGTGTTCCGGGCCAAGTTCTTCGGCGTTGTGGCCGCCGTTCAGGAAATCGCTCTGAAATGGCTGCGCGTCAGGTCCGATGGCGCGGCGCAGCAACGAGGTCAGCTCTTGCCGGATCACCGTCCCCTTGATCTTGAGCATCGAGCTTTCGGCCCCCGGTGCCTTGCCGCTGGCCGCCTCTGACACCATCCGCAGATTGGTCATGGCCATCGCCATCAGGTCGATTTCAACCTGCGCCATACGCGCCGCGAACAACGGCGTCTCGGCCAGCGGCCGCCCGCCTGACTGCACCTGACCGGCCACTTTTTTCAACGTCGCCAGCGCGGCATTCGAAAACCCGACGCCTGCGATATTGGTGCGTTCATGGGTCAGCAGGTATTTGGCATAGGTCCAGCCCTTGTTTTCCTCGCCCACAAGGTTCTCGACGGGCACGCGGACATCGTCGAAGAACACCTCATTCACCTCGGCCTCGCCGTCGATCAGAACAATCGGACGGACAGTGACGCCCGGCGTGTTCATGTCGATCAGCAGAAAGGAAATCCCTTCTTGCTTTATGGCATCGGGGTCGGTGCGCACCAGACAGAAAATCCAGTTGGCGTGCTGGCCCAGCGTGGTCCAGGTCTTTTGTCCGTTGACCACATAGTGATCGTCCTCCCGCACAGCCCGTGTCTTGACCGCCGCCAGATCCGACCCCGCTCCCGGTTCGGAATAGCCCTGGCACCACCAATCCTGACCATCCAGAATACGCGGCAAGAAACGCTGACGCTGCGCCTCGGACCCAAAGGCCAGCAGCACCGGGGCCAGCATACTCAGACCAAAAGGCAGGTTGCGCGGCGCATGGGCCAGACAACATTCCTCTTCAAAGATATGCCGCTGCACGGCGTTCCATTCACATCCGCCATAGGCACGTGGCCAGTTTGGCGCCAGCCACCCCCGCGCGTTCAACAAGCTGTGCCACAGTTCAATGTCAGCTTTGCTAAGGCGTTTGCCCAGACGTACCTTTTCGGACAGGTCTTTGGGCAGGGTATCTTTCAGCCAGGCGCGGATTTCGGCGCGAAAAGCCTCGTCTTTGGTGCTGTAAGTCAGATCCATTGCAGCGCCTTTGTTAGAAGATCTCGAACAGGCCCGCGGCACCCATGCCGCCGCCGATGCACATGGTCACAATGCCCAGCTTTGCGCCACGGCGCTTGCCCTCGATCAGCAGGTGGCCCGTCATGCGCGCCCCGGTCATGCCAAAGGGGTGCCCGATCGAGATCGAACCACCATTGACGTTGCAGATCGCCGGATCAATCTCCAACCGGTCCCGGCAATACAGTGCCTGGCTGGCGAAGGCTTCGTTCAACTCCCAAAGGTCGATATCCGAGACCTTGAGCCCATGACGCTCCAGCAGGCGCGGTACCGCAAAGACCGGGCCGATCCCCATCTCGTCTGGCTCACATCCCGCAACCACAAACCCCTTGAACGCGCCCAGAGGCTCCACCCCTTCGCGGGCTGCAACATCGCTGTCCATCAGGACCAGTGCCGCCGCCCCATCCGACAGCTGGCTTGCATTGCCTGCGGTGACAAACTGCCCGTCGCCGCGCACCGGGGCCAAGCTGGACAGGCCCTCAAGCGTGGTGTTGGGGCGGTTGCAGTCATCCATCGCAAAAGTCACATCTTTGCGGGTCACCTTGCCGGTTTCCTTGTCCTTGAACGCCTGCGTGACGGTGATCGGAACGATCTCGTCATCCAGCTTGCCGGCGGCCTGCGCCGCAGCCGTGCGTTGCTGACTTTCCAGCGCCAGTTCGTCCTGCGCCTCGCGGCTGATACCATAGCGTTTGGCGACCACATCCGCCGTTTCGATCATCGCCATGTAGACGTCGGGCTTATGCGCCTCCAGCCACGCCTCGCGCGATTGCGGCGGGCGGGTCGGAGGCATCTGGCTGATGCTTTCAACACCGGCACCAATCGCGGCCGGGGCCCCCTCCATCACGATGGCATGAGCGGCCATGGCGACCGTTTGCAGGCCCGAGGAACAGAACCTGTTCACGGTGCTGGCCGAGGTCGTCACTGGCAACCCTGAGCGCAGCACGGACTGGCGCCCGATATTGGCCCCGGTCCAGCCTTCGGGATAGCCACAGCCCATGAATACGTCTTCGACCATGGCCCCGTCGATACCGGCGCGTTTGACCGCATGTTCGATGACATGGCCGCCCATGGTCGCGCCGTGCGTTTCGTTGAACGCCCCGCGATAAGACTTGGCAAGCCCAGTGCGGGCGGTGGATACGATGACAGCGTGTTTCATCGGCTACTCTCCTTGGGTGTTCAGGCTAGCGAAGGAACGATCCTCTTGCGCCAGACGTTCTAGTAATGGGGCCGCCTGCCAGAAATGCGGGTCGTCATCGGCAAAGCGGTTAATATCAGACAGGATTTTGGAAATACCAACGGTGTCGGCATACTGCATTGGCCCACCGCGCCAGCGTGGAAAGCCGTAGCCGTTTAGCAAGGTCACATCCACGTCCAGCGGCCGCAGCGCGATGCCTTCTTCGACAATCCGCGCGGCCTCATTCACCATCGCTGCCATATAGCGGTCCACGATCTCTGACGCGTCGATCGCACGTGGAGCAATGCCCTTTTCCGCGCGCTCTTCGGCGATGATCTCTTCAACCTCGGGGTCGGGGCGGCCATTGGGCGCTGCATCGTCATAGATGTAAAACCCCCGGCTCGTCTTGCGACCAAAGCAGCCCATCTCGCACAGGCGGTCGGCGAATTCGGGATAGACCTCTCCGGGGTTGCGCGTGGGGGCCAGACGTTTGCGGTTGGCCCAGCCGATATCCAGCCCGGCCAAATCGCCCACGGCAAAAGGCCCCATCGCCAGACCAAACCCGGTCAGCGCCGCGTCGACGTCAAACGGGCTGGCCCCGGCCAGAACCGTCGCGTTGTTCGCCTTTTGATACTGCGACAGAATGCGGTTGCCGATGAACCCGTCGCAGACCCCCGCGCGCACCGCGATCTTGCCCAGCTTTTTGGCCAGCGCAAAGCCCGTCGCCGTCACATCCGGGGCCGTGGCATCACCCACCACAACTTCGAGCAGTCGCATCACATGGGCGGGTGAGAAGAAATGCAACCCGATCACATCAGCAGGCCGGCCTGTCATCTGCGCAATCGCGTTCAGATCCAGATATGAGGTGTTCGATGCCAAAATCGCGCCCGGACGGCAGACCTGATCCAGCGTGCCAAAAATCTCTTTCTTGACCTCCATGCTTTCAAACACGGCTTCGATCACCAGATCAGCCTGCGCCAGATCCGTATAGTCGGTCGAGGTGCGGAAGCTGCCGGACAGGATCGAGTCACAGGCCTGCTGGCTGAGCTTGCCACGCTTCACGGCTCCCATCAGCAGCTTTGAAACGGTCGAGGTTGCCCGATCAACGAACTCGGCGTCGCGTTCGATCAGTGTCACGTCAAGGCCGGACAAAAGAGAGCATACAGTGATGCCCGCCCCCATCGTGCCGCCACCAACAACCCCGACAGTGGCAATGTCCCTGGGGCTGACCCCTTTGATTTCCGGAAGCTTGCCCACCTGCCGTTCGGAAAAGAATGCATGGGTCAAGGCCGCGCGCTGATCGCTTTGCACAAGATCCAAAAACAGCGCCCGTTCTTTCGCCAGACCTTCATCGAAGGGCAACAGCATGGCGGCCTCAAGCGCCTCAAGGCATTTTAATGGCGCAACCGCTCCGCGCGCCGATTTTCGCACCTTGCCGCACAGAGCCGCAAACCGGTTCTCATTCATCTGATCGCAGTCATTTACGCTGGTGGGTCGGGGACATTTCCCGTCGCGGATCAAAGCCTGCGCAAAAGCCAGCGCCTCATCCATCGGCACCAAACGCGGCAGGCGTTGCGTGCCGCCTGCGCCGGGTAAAACCCCCAAACTAACTTCGGGCAAACCCAACCGGGCCGAGTCAGCCGCCACGCGGTAATGCGTGCCCATCGCCACTTCGAGGCCGCCACCCAGCGCTGTGCCGTGAATCGCCGACACAACAGGGATCGGACAGGATTCGATCTGATTGATCAGATCTGGCAAAACCGGCTCTAGCATCGGGCCGCCGAATTCCCGGATGTCGGCGCCGGCAAAGAAACTGCGGCCCTCGCAGATCAGAACAATCGCCCGTGCCTTACCCTCTGACATCACTTGTAAAAAGGCGTCCTGCAGCCCGGACCGAACCGCATGCGACAAAGGATTCATGGGCGGATTGTCGGATTGAATGACGGCAACCTCGCCGTTGTATTCCAGGCTGATGGGGCGTGTCATACTGTCACGATTCCTTGCTATGCTCGTTTCGCTTGCGCGATCATTTGGGAGGAATTGGTCGCCTGCCACAACCCGGCCTGTGTAGCGTCGGGTGTCCGCTGCATCCGCAACACCATTGGTGGTCCTCCTCTTTCCACCTATGGTTGCTCAACCCGCTGACGGATCATCTACACCATGATGCATATTCTTTTTTGACGGGAAATTGCCGCTTAAGTATAGCATTCATTCAAAAATGAATAGTGTATTGGGTGTTGTCACGTTAACCGTCGTTCGGTTGCTCATGCTTGGATTTGGACATAGGTGACATCGATGAATTCATCGT
>NZ_JBXWLY010000027.1:0-16757 GCF_059609525.1 Ruegeria sp. YTSC325 | reverse complement strand
CACAGTTTCACTCATGTAACGTTCCAGCCAAACGGAGAATTTGGGATTGCGGTGTATCGAGGGCCTGATTTCGAAAGATCGGTAAACTTCAAGTCGCTCCCGAAAGAGATCAGATCCCCGAATGCGGTGTTGAAGCGCTTAGACCTTGTGAAATGACTAGAGGTTGAGTTTCAGTTCGACTTTTTCAGGGACCAGATCGTTTACCATCTCTTCGATCCGAGCTTCTGAAAGTCCTCCTGAGGTGATGAAAAGCAATGAAACGCGAGATTTTCCGGGGACGTGGTGTTTTCTGACCAACTTCCAGCCAGCGTCTGCGGCCATGGCTTCAATGGCTCCGGTGACTTTCAATGAGTGCTCTTCGTCCGAAGCTTTGAGCGAAATTTCCACACCCTTGTTTCGCCCTCCGAGCCAAATGAAACACCAACAAACAACCGCCACTAGTGTGGCCATCAGCGGCAAGCCCAAACCGACCGCAAGACCAAGAACAGTCACGATTATCATTTCGACAGTGTCCACCGGATCATCGAGATTGGAGCGGAACCTGAGCAACGCTCCGATACCAAATATGACAAAACCGATCATTGACCCGTGCTGAACCACCAGGAAACCAACCGCCATGCCGATAAGCGCATACAGGAAGAAAAGCCTTGGCATAACTATGTCGCGGACGCTTCTACGGGCTTTACGTCTCACCGGATGATAGACGATCAAGCCAGCCAGAATGATCGTGACGATCACATCGAGAGTAAAGAAATACAGTTCCTGTTTGCCACGAAACTGCGTCCACCGGCGTTCGATAACGATTTCCGACCCCGAAGCCCCGGCCAGCATCGTCGCAGGGTCGACTTGTGACACCGCAGCACCTGGCAACAGCAGCATCAACAACACGGTCACAAATGTGAGGGTCGTATTCAACTTGTCTTCCTTCCTGCTCACGCCAAAGGCTTACGCTTAACCAAAGGCACATCATGCCCTATTCAATTCAATCGCAACAGGCGGGATCAGGTAAAGAGATTACAGTGCATTCTTCGGACATCGTATCCGGACTGTGATACGAACGCTGATACAGGGATGTGGTCCAAACGCGAGAGAATCCAATGACAGAACACAAGCTGCTTCGGTCGAAACTTGGGTTTTCACGGTGCTTCCCCAAGCTTGGAACACTAGCTTCTTTTGCAAGCGCGACTGTTGCATTTCTGGCATGGATCGAGCTTGCCCACGCCGAGAGTCCCGGTTTGACTCTCATCGACTCCTTCAAGGTGGCGGATAAATCGGAAGGCTTCTCGGAGCCTTCCGGATTGTCTCTGTCCAACGCGGAAGGCTTCTTATGGTCAGTAAGCGACGCTGAACCTAAACTGCACCTACTTGGAATCGACGGGGCATTAGGAAACTCATTCAAGCTGCCTTCATTGGCGGGATCAGATCTGGAGGGCGTCGCATCACGAAAAGATGGGTCTGTTTTAGTACTCCAGGAAACTGATCGATCAATTCTAGTCCTTGTCCGCACATAGTCTTTGACAATTGTGTATCCGCCATCAAATCCACATTCATTGCGTAGCCGCTCAAAGATGCGTTTGGCCGTATGCCGCTGTTTGCGTGGTCGTGCTTTATCTTCGACAAGCCATTCATCAATCTGTCCAACATAGGGATCAAGCTTAGGCCGCTTGATCGGCGCTGTCCGCCGATATCCAGGCGGTTCAGAATACGCCAACATCTTCGCAACACTGTCCCGGCTGATCCCGAAATCCCGAGCAATCTGGCGCCCGCTCAACCCTTCCTCAAAGTGAGCGTGGCGAACCTTCAAATACAAATCCACGGTGAATATCCCCAAGCCCTCCCGAATATCGAAAGGGCAAAAGTGGCCGACTTTTACGCCGCCCGCGACGACACAACGCCGCCGCTACCGTGGCCGAGTATTGCTCCGCCGTTCACAATGAGCGCTGATGAGTGGAACAAACTCGCCCCAAAGCAGGTCTAACAAGGGTTAGTTCCGGCTGTTTTCTGAAATGCGCGCGATAGGCCGCAGTCAGCCCAAACCGGACATTCGAAACTAGACTTTGCAATTTTCGAGATGCGGAGATTTCGTACTGTTCTGCTTGCTACGGCCGAGCCTACGATTGCCCTAATAGTTGGGGGCGACCCACTCACTTGCCGCCCCCGCCCGTTCCGGCCAAAATGAAGCCCGAACGGAATTTGCTACCCGGCATGCATCAAAGATTGACCCTCAGTCTCAGTCCCAAGACCAGCGGGTCGTTCGAGTTTGATCCGGGATTTTTCAGGTATTGCACGTCTGCCGTCAGTGCCAGATTGTCGGCCAGGTCCAAACGGTAGAAAGCTTCAAGTGTCGTTTGATTGGGCAATCCTGGTGTCGTCAGGTCGGCAACAGTGGCCGCTATGCCAAGGAGATCATCGTAGGCGCCAGGTCGCCACATCAAGCCTGCGTTGACTGCACGCCTGGCCAGCGCACCCCCGCCATTCGACCATCCCAGTCGTCCGAAGATCATCAGTTGGTTGTCGAATGTATGGTTGGCAGAAAGTGTGGCTCCATATGTTTCCGGTACGCCAACTTGTCGGCGCGCATCCGTGTGAAACATCCCCAGATGAACGTTTGTCAGAAATCGTTTTGATTTTTCGGGCGTCCAGCCGATCTCGGCGTATTTGTAGAATTCGCTACCCCCGGAAAACCACTCGATGTCTGTGAGAGACCCATTGGCATCGCTGACCACCCCTAACGCGTAAATCTGATCCGTCAGATAGCCGCCGACCGTGACACCAAAGCCGGGATCGGGGATTGGCAGCACCGGGCTAAACAGGATTGAATAGTTCGAAAAGGTCGTTCGTGGGTTCACGTAACCCAGAATGTCAGAGTAGTCGCCCGGATCGATCCGACCCGCCACCACTCCTCCGCGTCCGTTTGCGAAGGCTTGTTGCCAGTAAGCTACCGACAAGGTCGTGTTTGTGTCCCCAAACGTGACCGCAGTTGCCCCTTGATATCCAATTTGCGCAGGCAGTGCGGAGGGTGCAATGGACTGGCCCAACCGGTGTCGGTTCTCCAGAATAAAGACAAGGCTACCCGGGTTTTCACCACCCCGGTTTGCCAATTCCCACGTCCCGATCATCCTGAGCTGACCGGATGCAGATTCGTCTTGCCCGGTCAGGCTGTGAGAACTGCGCTGGTATAGCGCCTGATAGTCGAAGCTGAGGGCTAATCCGGTGTTTTCCCGAAATCGACCCAAAGCGTTCTCGGCTGGATCAATGGCACGGTCCAAACCGGGCCAACGCGAATCTTCCAGCCGGCGCAACCTGTCTTGCTCCTGCTGCGCGCTGGCTGATCCCGGACCACCCAACGATACCTGGGCTGCGGCCTCCAGTTTGGCCTGACCAGAATTTTCTAGGGCATCAGCAGCACCGGCAAATAATGAAAAAGCGCTCAATATTGCAATGGCAAGGGTCGGTCGTGGTGGAAAGTACGATCTCTGGTGCGACAAAGCTCCAATCACTTTACATCATCCACAGCTTTGATTTCGGAAACACGTTCCAGCGCCACAGCCATGTCCGAGCTGCTCATCAATTCGATCATCTGGTAGTCATCCAACAAGCCGTCGCCGAGGCGGCTGACATAGAAGGCCTGGATAAAGGTTGGATCGTCTGGCAGGGAAACGGTGATGTAGTTCTTCCCGTTTCCAAGCCCCCAGTAATAGCTCAAAAGCTCTCCGCCGAGCGCTTCGATCCCGCCCTTCACCGAGTCTGCGCGATCCCCCGGATTGGCGATCTGCATTTCCCAAGCGGTGCTATTGGACGTGCCAATGAACAAAAACGTACGCATGCTTTCGGCGTCTTCAGCTGCGGCAATTGAACCGCAGATCGCCATAAAGACGCCAAGGCTGAGATGTTTCACAGTCTTTCCTTTCAGGGAAGGTTTCTTGGCTGAAGTGTGGGGTTATCAAAGATAGACTACCCCACTTTCCTTTTATTCCAGCGTATTCTTGTAGAATTTGCCGTCCTTCATGATGACACGGATGGTGTCGAAACCTTCTTCACGCGGTTCCGCGTCAAACCATTTCGGTTGGGCCCCCAAGACAGAAAGATCTTCCAGCGGGTTGCCATCGACGATCAGGATATCGGCGTAGGCTCCTGCTTGGATCACCCACAACTGCTCCGGATAAGGATTACGTTGGCCAGTCAGCTGCGCCAGTTCGCCCGCGGTCGACGTAGCGGAGACCAGCATGGCATGATTGCCGAACCAATCAGCAAACTGGTACTTTTCGAAGTCGCGATGGGCACGGCCTTGATCGAGCGTTGACAGTACTGTATCAACGTTGTGCACGACCTTGGGTTTGTATTTCTTGACAAGCGCGATGAGATCCTTGCTTTGGTCATGTGCAACCGCAAGCTTGATGCCTGCCGGCGTACCCGGCGCAAAGTTGGGGTGCTCAAACAGGATCGGTGAGAACCCGGCGGTGTTGAGGGACCAGAATATTCCTTCATCAGCCATTCGTTTCACAGTTTCTTCTGTGACCATCTGGCCGTGTTCAATAACCTTGACGCCCGCATCCAGTGCCATTTGGACAGTTTCGTCTGTGTATGCATGCGTAAAGGCGTAAGTATCAAAAAAGGCTGCGACCTCTACGGCCGCCCTGATCTCTTCCACGCCGTATCCAACAGACCAAAGCGGGTCTAATTCCGAGGAAACACCGCCGCCGACGGTTAGTTTGATTTGCGTGGCCCCATAGCTGAGGTTCCGGCGCGCGGCCGTTCTGATTTCGTCTACGCCGTCTGCAACGACCGCGAGATTGAGTTCTTCCACCTGTGCGACGGGGCCACCTTCAGCCCGGGCACGAGGGCTGCGCCAGTCCGTGTGACCAGATTGTGGGCCGATGCACGCGCCGCTCGGGTAAATCCGTGGCCCTACAAGGATATTCTGATCGATCAGCTTTTTCATCGCATCGCCTTGGCCACAGGCATCGCGAACCGTTGTGTACCCATCCATAAGGTAATCACGCGCGTTTGCGACCGCCATCGCGCCAACGCCGTCCCAATTCGCATATTCCGCGCCACCAAAGCCTGTGAACAGACCGGTCAGGTTCAGGTGGACGTGGCTGTCGATCAGCCCCGGCATCAATGTGCGACCACCTCCATCCACAACCGTCGCGTCAGGCGCGTCGATTGCCTCGGTGGATACTTCTTTGATCAAGTTGCCTTCAACCAGAACGCTGGCGTTCTCGATCCGCGCCTCATTTACTCCGTCAAAGATATGGACGTTGGTGAACAGCGTTTGCGGTAGGGTATCCTGTGCAAACGCGGCAGTGGCCGTGCAAAAAACCAGGCTCGCGACGGCAGCCGGCTTTGTCGAAATACTCATGTCCTTCTCTCCCTTAAAATTTAGTGCGCGGGGTGCCGAGGTAAGTTCACCCCACGCGACACTCAGTCGAGTGTGTTCTTGTAGATCACCCCATCTTTCATGATGATCTTTAGATTGGTGTCGGGATCGGACAGCAGCAGGATGTCCTCCAGCGGGTTCCCATCGACCAATAGAAGATCGGCGTATGCACCCTCTTCGACCACACCCAGCGGGCCGTCCTGATAAGGATTGTTCAAACCTGTAAGACGGTTCATGCGCGCGCCGTTTGAAGTTGCGATGCGTAAAATGTCGAAGGGTGTGAAATTCGCTTCAAGCAGATATTTAAACTCGTCGCTCATCTTCTTGTCCTGCTCTAGCGTTTGATCCCAGTTGTTGATGAGGTCAGTGCCCAGGGTATAGAGGTCGATCATGCCTGGCGTGGTTTGAATTACTTCAATCATGTTGGCCGCGGCATCCCGCACCGTCTTCCACTTCGCAAACGACGCTGGTGTATAAAATGCTTCAGCCTGCTCGGTGGAGACCGAGTAGACCGGAGCCACGGCGGTCGCAAACATGATCTGTTTTTGAACCATGACCTCGGCCACTTCTGGAGTCAGAAACGGGATGTGTTCGACGGTCTTCGCGCCATTGTCGATACAGTTTCGGATCGCCTGTTCAGTGAACACATGGCAGGTTACATAAGTGCCCCACTGTTCGGCGGTTTTGACTGCCATCTGGATTTCATCGGCTTGGTACTGAAGCGTATGCAGGGGGTCGAACTCGGACGTAACACCGCCGCTGACCATAATTTTGATCTGGGTTGCCCCGCGGCGCAGGTTCTCGCGTACAGCCATCCGGATCTGATCCGGCCCATCGGCTATAAAGCTCATTTCACTTTCGACCCAATGTGATGGTCCTTGCCCAGACAGTGTGGGATGCCGGTCGTTCAGTTTACGGAAGTCCGCGTGCCCGGATGTCTGGGTGATGAAGGCTTCAGAGGAGTAAATGCGCGGCCCGGGAAACATGCCGGAATCTATAATGCGAGCGATGGACTTTGCTGGTCCGCCTAGGTCCCGGACAGTGGTGAACCCATTCATCAGGATGCGTTCAGACCGAATTGTCGCGACGCCGCCAAGATGAAATGGTGTGATATTCTGGCGCAAACCATCGCTGAGAGGGTTGAACACGGTAAGATGCACGTGTTGATCATGCATTCCGGGCATCAGTGTGCGCCCACCGCCGTCGATGATTTGCGCATTGGCGACGGCAAGCGGCTCAGTCGAGACCTCGGCGATCAGGTTATCGACGACCAAAACATTTGCGTTCTCGATCCGCGCCTCGTTCACCCCGTCAAAGACATGAACATTTGTGAAAAGGATCGGGAAACTTTCTTCCTGTGAAGCGGCATGAGTTGGAAACAGATGGCTCGCAGCCAGTACTGCGGGCACAAGTATGCGCATCAGACATCCGTTCATCAGGGCTCCTATCATCAAGAATCGCAAAAGGCACAATTAGGAGTCATTATAGAATTCGAATAACTTGATGCCTGACAGATTTCCGGTTCTAGAAAAATAGTTTTGGGAAACTGCACGGTTTCATAATTTTTTTGTGGGAATTTCCTACACTCGGGAATATTGCGAATTTCTGGAGAAGAGATGACAAAAAGACTTGGTAATAACACGGATCAGTCGCTGCCACTCGTCAGGGCTTCAGTTGCGGGTCCGGTTGTCGCAGCGCTTCGCAGCGTGGGGGTCGAACCCGCGTTTGTTCTTGATCCTCTGGGGTTGAACGAAGCGCAGGTAATGGACCCGAAGAATTTCCTGCGCCACGATACCGTCTACCAGATCTATCAGGCCGTGGCAGAAGCCACTTCACCGGATTTTTGCGCACGGGTCGGGCAATCCGTTGACCTTGTCAAATTTATCCCGCTTGGCGATATGCTGGCAGAAGCCCTTACATTGGGAGACTTTTTTACCAGGTTCACACAAGCGGTTTCCAAGGAATCCAATGCCGTTACGCAATCCCTCTTTGTTGAAGGAGAGCACGCATATTTCAGTGCCAAAAGGAACTTCCAAATTTCGGTTTCTCCCAGCCAAACCGATGCGTTTCTGACGAGTATATGGATATCCCTGTTGCACCGTGTCCTGGATTTCAGGTGGGACCCCAACCAAGTCATTCTTCGCGTCAATGACCCGGATGCGCTGCCCAGTCATTTTCACGGCATTCGGGCAATCAAGTGCAATCCTCAAGGTTTTTCGATCAGGTTTCCCTCCAGCTGGTTAAGTTACAGACTACGAGCAGAGGCACTGGAAAACCCACCAGACTACAGGGTGATGGATGAGGACCTGGCCGCCCCGCAGGATTTCCTTGCGGGACTGGAAGGCCTGATCAGGGCCCATCTTGCGGATTCAGGATTTGGTGTGGATGAGCTTGCGGACCTTTGCGGATTTCATCAGGAAACACTGAACAACCGATTGGAACCCTACGGTCAAACGGCGTCCCGAGTGATCGCGCGCATTAAGCAGGAAGAAGCCGAACGCCTGCTAGCAAATGACAATAAATCCGTCGGCGAGACAGCGCAACGGCTTGGCTATGCCGACCCAACAGCTTTCTCTAGAGCTTTCCGTAAATGGACGGGCCTATCTCCAGCAGCCTACAAGAAATCAAACCGGAAGGACTAGCATTGCTCCTGAACATCGCCATCGGTCTTCTATCTGCATTTTTTCTCTTTGCTTCATCCTTCAAAGCTGTAGGTGCGCTCATAACGCTGCATTCCCAACATTGATTTCATTGAAGAAAATCTTGGAAGCTTGCCCATAACTCTGCGCGGTATTTGCGCATAACTTTGCACGATTTGCCCATAAGTTTGCGCGTTTCAAGGTACGCGCCCAATTTAAAATAGTATCTGCATGGATTCTACAACTTTAAAGCACTGTACTTCAATCATAAGTGCATTTTGATTGGCAGCCTTCAACCTTTGACCGATCAAAGTGGTTCACTCGCACGCTGGCGATAGACCGCCAGAACGAACTTCAGCGGCTGGAGCTTGAGTTCTGCGGCAGAGCCTTTGAAACCAATAACAGCCCGCAGGAAATTGCGATGGGTTGGTTCAACACTCATCTGGCCGGACATCAATACCAAGGTATGATATAGTTCCATTATGAGCACCGAAACCTTAATCAGCCTTATCCTGTCATTTGTTCTCACCAGCCTATGTATTTGGTTGGTGCGTCGCGTCGTAAAACACAGCGGTCGAGACAGAACAGTAGACCCAGAGGCCGTGAAAGAACTAATGCGCACCATCGACTGGTCGCAGCTCGATAGAGTATTGGATCGGCCCCGGTGACAAGTGGCCCAACGGGGAATGCTCTTAGCGAGTGCCTCAGGGATCGCTTGGCTTTGAAATGATCTTGCGCAAATTTGAAAACCGCCCACGAACAATGAAAATAATATGTTGAATCGTTGCGCTTATCTGACAGTCACCCCGATAGATTCGGATGTCGACAACCATCGTTAAGAGCATTGGTGTAGTCCGCCTTGGACTTTGAGCGGCTATCCGTTGAATCTTGCTAATTACGGCACCCGCCCAACGCAGCACAGTGCAGCGCTCTTTAGCGTACTCAGCTGCTGATCAGAACTTCACGGAACATAACGTTCCGGCTTCGGAGACTGAATACTCTCCAAATACTCAGCAATTTCGATAAGTCCGGAAGGGATACGCGTAACCAAACCGTTGCCCGTATCGAATTCGACAGCAGGGCCGTCATTCAATTCGGTGATTATCGGCATGTCATCGCGAGGTTCTTGAACTTTCAAATAACCGTCCAAGATCGACATGACCTCCAACATGGGCCACACACCCCCTCTGCGTTCGGAAATCTTTGTTAAATCAGCAGGCACTGTTTTCAAATCAGTGGCGTCAGGCCCATTTCCTGTCGCATCGACTCCGTGACACCTGGTGCAATGCTCGAAAAAAAGGTCTTTCCCAAAGTCCAAAAACTCGTCGGCCGCAGATATCGTTGGAACCGAAGAAATTACTATGCTTGCAACGATCATAAAGTACCTCATAAGTTGGAGGTCCTTTGCCAAACGAGAGTTTATTACAACAGAAATGGACCGACATCTTCCCCCGGTCAACGTCGGTCCTTTACCATATAACACTTGCTATCCTATGGCCCAAAACCGATTGATGGGGACAGGCAGCAACGAGCTCAGAACAGCTTCACCATTTAACATTCGAAATTTAGCATGTGAAAGCGCTCGGCTCTTTGACATAAATCATATGTCACTTCGCAGTCTGCCAGAATTGGACTCGACACGCCAATTCGGCCAAATGATTTTGAATGACTGCTTACGCCTAGCAGAGCACGGCGCTTCACAATGCTAGGCCTGGAATTGTCACCGGGTCAAAAAAAGGTGCAGGTCCAGAACACCGGCAAACGATCAATTGCTGACCTAGCGCCAAAAACACTAATCTACTGTTGGATGCTTTCTAAGAAAAACAATAACCCTGCTAACTCGCGCGGTGTGGGCGTCAAGACACCCTCGATTTCAACCGGAACCAGGTCTTCCGCCATTTCCCCGCCAAATTCCGGCATAACCCGAGCAAGATGGCTGTTTCCTGGGTCGCCATAGATGTAGCTTAGGGCCCGTGCTTGAGGGAAAGTGCCTCCGTTCTTCGCGCTCAATGTTGTCAAATCTGTTGGCGCAACGGAAAGACCGCTGCTTGCCGGGCCACCGCCTCTGCCATCCACACCATGACAAGAACTACAGTTTTCTGAGAAAAAGGCTGCCCCATCAGCGCGAGTGGGCATGACGTCGGCGTCAGGATACAGATCTGTACACGACGCTGTGGCCAGAGCAATAAATCCAACCGATAATATTTCCCACCTTTTATCGTGCATGCTCAACCCCGGATTTTAATCCAGCCTACGGTCTATTGTAGCACCTGGCAATGACAGCAACTGGGGTTAAAAATCAGGAAGGGTCAACTTTACAGACTCTTACAAGAACTTGGACATTGCCGCTCACCAAGGGGGGGTGAAAGCTATTTCTAGACCTTCTATGTCTGCGGGCATTTCACTTTTGAGAATCTAAGCAGAGTATTCGACAATCAGGATTGGGAGATCCAAACATGCCGGAAGCTTCGTCCCGAATAGTTTGGCTCGAAGCGATAGGGGCGATCCTAATGATCCTACTTGGGTCCGGGCTGCACTTTGCATTTGTTTTGCTTGGAAGTTGGACGCCAATGGCGCTTGTGGCAGCTGTCAACGAGTCAATTCGGGAACACTTAAAGCTGGCTTTTTGGCCAGGCTTGTTTTGGGCCTGCCTAATGCCGCTTCCACCCCGACTTACAAGAAGGGACGTATTTAGTGCTAAAGGAGTTAGCCTCGCAATTACTGCTATTTTAATTGTAATAGTATTCACAGCATACACAGCGATATTTGAGCGCAACTTTTTGTTGATTGATATTGGAATATTTGTTGCAGCAATTTGCATCGGCCAGATCGTGTCAATTCTGCTGCTTGCTTACGAAGATCAAATACCTGCACTCATTCATGTATTCGGCCTGGTTCTCCTTGGGGTTCAAGTCGTCGCCTTCAGTACCCTAACATTTTTCCCTCTTAATCACTGGCTGTTCATTGAAGCACAATCTGGCACGATAGGTATTCCTGCCCGTTAGATGGACAGTCGGTCCTATTGGTGACGCATGCTTGCATCCCCATGAATTTCAAAGACGATTTTCCCAAGCTTGACGGGCCCTAAACAGGGCGTTTGAGTAGAGGCATGGACCGTTGGATTTCGGATTCGATTGCCAAGATCAATGCAGATGCTCACCGCTCTGCCGATACGCACCTTTTCAAGCTTCCCGTCCGGGGGCTGAAGGGCGTAGACATCTATCTCAAGGATGAAAGTACACATCCCACTGGCAGCCTCAAGCACAGGCTGGCACGCTCGCTTTTCCTTTATGCGCTTGTAAACGGGAAAATATGGGAAGAGACACGTGTAATCGAAGCCTCGTCTGGCAGCACCGCCGTTTCAGAAGCTTACTTCGCCCGTATGATCGGAGTGCCTTTTACCGCGGTTCTCCCAAAATCTACCGCCAAGAGCAAAATCGACCTAATCCGGTTCCAAGGTGGGGAAATCCACTTCGTCGATGCGGCGCCGGACATGCACCAGGCCTCGGTTGAACTGGCAGCTGAAGTCGGTGGCTACTTCATGGATCAGTTTACGTACGCCGAGCGGGCGACGGATTGGAGAGGAAACAACAACATTGCAGAAAGCCTTTTTCGCCAGATGGAACGAGAGCCACATCCAATTCCATCGGTTATTGTGATGAGCGCGGGCACTGGCGGAACTTCAGCAACGCTGGGGCGGTACATTCGCTACAAGGGCTTTAAAAGTGAGTTGGTTGTTGTGGACCCCGAAAACTCAGTGTTTTTTGAAAGCTTTCGAACTGGAGACAGGACCCTGACCCGCCCCTGTTCAAGTCGTATTGAAGGTATCGGACGTCCCAAGGTAGAGAAGTCATTTTTGGCAGATGTAATCGACCGTATGATCCAAGTGCCCGATGCGGCAAGCATTGCGACTATGCTCTGGCTTGAAGATCGGATCAGGCGGCGGGCAGGCCCATCAACAGGCACAAACCTTTGGGGGGCTTTGCAAATTGCGCAAGAGATGGAGGCTGCCGGACGATCTGGCTCCATTGTCACTATTCTTTGTGACGACGGAAATCGTTATCTCGACACCTACTACGATCCGGAATGGGTGATGGAAAACTTCGGCGAAACCACCTCTTACGATGCTATTTTGGCGGGATATCACTGAATTCAAACGAAGAGGACAGCATGAAAAGGGTGAAATTTGTATTTGCAACGCTTCTGGCATCAATGGTCGCCGTGATGCTTTGCGCCACAACAGTTTTGGCCTCCTCTCAGGAAGCACAACGGATCATCGAAAGCGCAGCTGCTGATTGCAAAGACTTCGAGAATGGAGAGTTTGATCAGGGTGACGCTGTGACCGAGATCGAGCTGCGCTCCCAGTTTGGCACGGTTAAGGCTGAACTCGTAGATGAAAGCCAGTATTCCTGTTCTTCTGCTGCCTCTATGTACTGCGGAACAGGGGGGTGCATGCTCAATCTTATCGTCGACGGTGAGATCATGTCGTGGCAGGTAACGGGTTGGCGTCTTTTTGACTGGGGGCCTGACCGTATACTGCTTATTGGACGAGACGGTGGTTGGTGCGGAGGCGCAGGAGCCGAGGTTTGTTACGAGGCGCTAGTTTGGAGCAATGGGAAGATTTTAACCGTTGGTTCGGCGCCAGAGTAAGCCCGCGCAGCGCTAGCGGTTGTTTTACGCGCCTGGCCTAATGGCCCAGAACTTTTGGATCGAGCTTTATCTGTTCGACGGCGATTACCCAAAGTTTCGATTTATGACCGAAACAAAAACTTTGTCGCGAGGGCGATGGCGGACATAAAGATGATAAAGCACCTGTCATAACGGGCCGCGACCCCTGAACTGGTCACATCAGGTTTTGGACGCATCTCCAATCAACCTTTCGACGGCTCCACCTGCCGTGGATGTTGCAAGCCAGGTTTTGGGCATCATCGACCAATGCCCGGCGGGTTGGATCTATTCAGATTCTTCTTCAACGTCAGGACTACTGGAGCGCTTGCTGGCAGAAGCAGATGTTGAATACGTTCAAAAAGTCGATGTGCTCCGTGCGGACCAGATCATACAGGATGATGCATCTCGTCGAGCGATGAAACAGCAGCTGAATTCACACAAGCGGTCCAGTGACGATCCGCTCGATGAGGTGGAGCGGTTGTGGACCTGCTACCAAGCAGCGAAGGCCTCGAAGGAAGGAGATGAGCGATGATTTTGGCGGACGATGCCTGGCGTAGATAGTCAGCCCTAGACAGACATTCGCAACTGGACTTTTCAAATCCGGATAAGCGGACGGAGCTGACATTCAAGATCACCGTGTCTACCATAGAGGCATAAGTTAGGGAGGCTTCAACATGACCGATCCCAATAAAGTCGCGCACCACTACCACTCTGGTCACTTGCTAAAGCGAATTTCTGATGGTTGCGCAGCACTGGACTTGACCCCACCGATTTCTCGCGACGCTTTGGCGCCGGTTGACGAGTTTCACATTGGCGGACGCCTTGCGACCGAACCTTTTGTGAAGGCTTTAGACCTTTCGCCCCAAAGTCGGGTTGTCGATTTTGGATGTGGCCTCGGTGGTCCTGCCCGCTATGTAGCAGCGGCCACTGGGGCTCATGTGACCGGCATCGATTTAACCGCCGAGTTTGTGGAAACAGGACGCGCCCTTACAGAATGGACGGGCATGTCGGATCGGGTTCAACTCATCGAAGGAAGCGTACTTGATCTGCCGTTAGAATCTGACTCGATGGACGCTGCTTACATGATCCACGTCGGCATGAACATTGCGGACAAAGTTGGCATCGCGCGGGAGGCAATGCGTGTGCTTAAACCAGGGGGTATTTTTGCGATTTACGATGTGATGCAAGTCGGCGAGGGCAATATGGATTATCCAGCGCCTTGGGCTTCGACTTCGGATCAGAGTGCGCTTGCACCACCAGAGACATATGAGGCGGCTTTGAAGTCCGTTGGTTTCGAATTGACCGATAGGATCGACCGCACCGTGTTTGCCAAACAATTCTTTGAAGATTTGGCGGCTGCGCAAAGCCGTGCGGATGGTCCTCCACATCTTGGCCTGCATCTGATCATGGGCGACGACACAGCGCTAAAGGTCCAAAACATGGTGCGAAACATAGAAGGCGGATTGATAGCCCCGATTGAGATCCACGCCCGTCTGCCCATCTAACTTTGCGTCCGCACTGGGCTCGAATTAATCATTCTCTGCGGTGTGCGGATGGGCCGATGGCAGCCCGAAGCAGACAATCACAGTCACGCTTTTCAGTTTTGCACCAAGCCATTCAATAGGACATGCGCGACGTTCAGGAAATCATGTGGTCTTTTCCAAGCAGCGTAATTTGCGCTACCAATAGACATGAATGGAGACCGCAGACTTTCCGCAGTACTCTCGGCCGATGTAGTAAACTACTCAGGCCAGATTAAGGCAGATGAAAATAGGACTCTCGGCGAACTTCGTGTTCTACGTCGAGAGTTATTTGATCCTTTGGTTAGCGATCATCGCGGTAATGTCGTTAAGAGGATGGGTGATGGATGGATAGTCGAGTTTAACTCGGTATCTGATGCAGTACGATGCGCCCTTGATCTTCAAAGCCAGGTGTTAACTCAGTCCTCATTGAAACTACGAGTGGGTGTGCATCTTGGAGATGTCGTATTCGACGAAGATGACATTTTCGGCGATGGCATCAATCTATCCGCACGTCTACAAGAGGCTTCCAACGAAGGGGCTGTGTTAATTTCAGATGTCGTCCATCGCAGCCTTGACGAGCGCCTCGCTGAGCAATTTTATCGCGCTGGAGAGCGACAGTTTAAGAACGCGCCGTCACCAATAGAAGTTTTCCAATGGTCGCCGCCAGGTTCTGCCCCACCGCGAGTAACTCCGGCTAGCCATACAAAGTCTCTGCTAATCGGCGTCTTACCTTTCGATAATCTTTCTTCTGACCCCGATCAGGAGTTTTTTGCAGATGGAATTACCGAAGAGATCATCACCACTTTATCAAAACTCCCGAATTTACTGGTCGTCGCGCGTAACTCTACATTCGTCTACAAAGGTCGCTCCGTTGACGTGAAACAGGTCGGTCTGGAGCAGGGTGTCGATCTTGTTCTTGAGGGAAGTGTCCGTCAAAGCGGTAACCGGGTGAGGATCACAGCACAGCTAATCGATGCAAAGTCCGGCATGCATATTTGGGCAGACCGCTATGATCGCCTCATTGAAGATGTATTCGAAGTTTAGGATGAAATCGCACTTAGGATTGCAACCGAGCTTCAAGTCGAACTGTTGGCGGGAGAAATGGCTCGTTTCAGAGGATCCGGCACGAAAAACCTAGGCGCGTGGACCGCTCAACTAAAGGCCGTGGAGGCTTCGCGCAGAATTGCTAGGGAAGCTCAGGCCGACGCTCGCCGATTTGCACAACAGGCAATTGCACTCGACACGGGTTACTCGGCTCCGTATTGTACTTTGGGATTCATTTGCACTGTCGAAGCACGACATGGATTTGTTGCTGACCGGCGTGCCGCGCTAGCGGAGGCTCGTGACTGCGCTCAGTGGGCTCTGGAAATAGACAGCTACAACCCAGAGGCTCACGCTATTGCGGGTTTTGCAGATGCAATCGATGGCAAGCTGGTTTCGGCTATCGATAAGTTCAACGAGGCACTAGCGCTAAATCCAAACCACGCTGACGTGGCTGCCAGACTGTCAATCACCCTAGCTTTCAATGGCCAGGCAAATGAAGCGATCCAAGTCGCACAACAAGCCATTACCCTGAACCCTCACTATCCAGGTTGGTATGCAGGCGTTCTGGGTTTAGCCCTTCGACTTGACGGTCAATACGAGGAAGCCAAGAAAGCATTCACCGAATATGGTCAAAGGGTTGAAGGCTTTGGTCACCTCGACCTCGTAATCGTCCATGTAGAGACAGAAAACCTTGAGGCCGCTCGCGATGAAGCACGGAATGTGATGAAATACCGCCCTCAGTTTTCCATATCGGACTGGGCGAAAACTCAACTTTTCTCTGACAGAAAAAGGCTGGAGAAAGACTGTGCGTCTTTGCGACTAGCCGGTTTGCCTGAATAAGAGCAGGGTTTCGCTGTAGCAGGTTGGTTTGTGATGGAAACCGATCTCACACATTTCCGATTTGGGTTCGTGATGGCCTTGCGCTTCTAGGTGCCTTGGCGGTGGGCCGCAGCCCAAACCGGATACTCACAAATGGGCCCAGCAATTTCCCAGTTGCAGAGGAAAGCTGCCCTTCGCGGTTAAACAAACCAAGCCGAAAATTTTGGCCGATTATCCCTAGGAATTTGAGGCCTAATTTATTTGATCACGCGGGCTTTATCAGTTTTTCCAGATATTCTCGAGTGTCGGCGTCCCACGAGCTGGGGTCCTCTCCATGGGCGACCACCGCGTGCAGTTCCTTTACTATCATTTCTCCAGATATTTCGACACGACTGTCAAAGTTCCAGTCGCCGTTTGGCGTAGCATGGACGCCCAGGCGCATTTTTCCGAGGTCGCAGAGCCTGGCCTTGCGATTTCTGGCGGCTCTCATGGCGGGCGCATGAACCATGAAGGCTGGCGGGTCTTCGCAGCTGCGGATGCCGACCCGAACTCATACCAACCGACAGATGATCTGTTCACATCGGATCGAACGCAAATATACGGCGTGCTGCTTGATAGCCCTGGGCATCGATACGGCTCGGAAATCAACGGCACCCGTAAATCTGGTTGGGGGAAAGGTCAGAA
>NZ_JBXWLY010000026.1:0-20404 GCF_059609525.1 Ruegeria sp. YTSC325 | reverse complement strand
CCAAAAGTCTTCCTGTCGGCCATCGCTCTAGCAGCAAACGTGCTATTCTGGCTGTAAATCAATGAGGCCAGAACCTAGTGGCTCTGAGCCAAGATGACCTTCTAGCTCTTTAGCGGTCTGAAGTCTCTTTGCCTCCTCAGCCGTAAAGCGATCCTTGTTCTCCGTCACATTACGCCTTGCTCCACACGCATCACGCGATTGTTCGTCACCTAATCAGTCATTCAGGTTTTGCGCCCTGAGTTGCACATCTGGACATCATGAGTTGATTGCTTGCGCGAAGCTACCATTCTTCTATGAGTTTCTACCAAGGTCAGCCCGTCTGAGGAGTGCATATCCGTGTACAACTTTTACGGCTGAAAATCCAAATCCTCAGTGATCACAAATCTTTAATTATTTCAATCAGTTCGAGAATTTCCAGATCCCACCAAAAGCCGCCTCGTCTAGCCACATTAATTTCTTGGCTTGGTTGAGCTTCTGACGTTCAAACCGCCACATCGGACCATACGCCGCCACACCCAACCACAGAGGTTCGTGTCCCCCAAACGCCTTGCCCGGAGCGTCTGACCGTTCCTGCGCTCGCTTTCCTTGAAATCATCCCCGAATAGCTGCCCAACCAACGTAAGCGCCTCCATGGGGTTCGAAACCCGATCTTTCGAAGTCTACGGCTTCAAAATCGACGTGCATGCCGGTGGGCGTCGTGTTTGGCCACCTAGCTTCAAACGCTTCATAAACGAAAAGATGGACTGTGGTAAACTGAGCGTCCGCGAGATCATGAAAACATTCAACGTCTCGCAATCGCAGGTTTACAAGTGGCGAAGTGACGTTCAACGCGCAGGACGTATGACAACCGACCTCTGGGAGGAAAGGGTATTTTCCGAGATCGTCGTTCAAGAGAATCCGGTCGAGCCTGATGTTCCTTCCGAGATCGTTCTGCGTAGTAACAAACTCAAGATTACCGTGCCAGCCTACCATCCAGTATCAAACCTTATCTCTTTGATCCAAGCGCTCTCGTGATCTCGCCATCCGGAAACTTCAAAATCTACACTTGAAGCGCTGTTTGAAGGTCTCGATTGGCAACGAGTTGCTACTCGTCATGTGCGAAAGCCAGTTGCTGTCTGATACCGCAACGCGGACCTTGTGGCAGAATTGATGGAATCCCCGTAGAAGACTGGCAGCTCTTCGCTGTCTGCCAAGTTGGCGAATTGCTGAAACTGTGGGCAGACGTGAATTGACTTTTTTGGATCACGTTGAACAGTTGAATCCCATCCCAAAGAAGATGGTGCCGCAGTAAATGACGTGAGACCCATCGTTGGTCTTCTTTCTTTTCCAGAGAAAGAAGCAATCAAACCGAGGGTCAAGCACCTTGCCCTTAATTGTTGCTTCAGGCATCCGCTCCTATTAAATCGCTGGCTCTTTCGCCGATCATGATGGCTGGCGCATTGGTGTTACCACTCACGATTTCCGGCATGATCGAGCAGTCGGCTACTCGTAAGTTCGCTATTCCGTGTACTTTTAGTTTTGCATCTACGACCGATGCTTCGGTGCTTCCCATCGCGCAAGTGCCGGTGGGATGATAGATTGATGCGGTGTTTGATCTTACCCACTCCAGTGTGCCTTCATAGTCGTCGCAACTCAGCTGAGCTGTTGGCCGAAATTCCTCTGAAATCTTCGAGGCCAAGGGATTGTGCTTGGCTATTTCGCGCGCGATGTTCACTCCGTCGACAATGGTACGGCAATCCGTTTCAGTGGACAGATAGTTCGGTATTATTTTTAGGTGTTTAGACGGATCCGGGCCGTCCAAACGTAGCTCTCCCCGGCTTTCCGGACGCAGCTGGCAAACCGACATGGTGAAGGCTGAAAACGGATGTACGCCCTCGCCGGGGCTGTCGGCGGACCAGGGTTGAACGTGGAATTGAATGTCGGGCGTCTCTACATCCGGGCGGGTTTTCATGAATCCGGTAGCAAGGCTGGCGGCCATGGTCATAGGGCCTGCACGGAACAGCGCGTATTTCAGGGCGATGCGCGTCTTATTCAACAGGCTGCGGACTTCATCATTCAGCGTCGGCTCATTGCATTTGTATACTAGCCGGGCCTGCAAGTGGTCCTGTAACCCTTTGCCGACACCTGGTAGGGCGTGTAGCGGCTCGATGCCATTTTCCCTTAGGTGTTCTGGGTCCCCGATTCCTGAAAGCATCAGGATTTGTGGTGAGTTTATGGCCCCGCCGGACAGGATGATTTCGCGTCGGACTGTCAAGTTCTTCTCAGCGCCAGAACGGTCTCGGTAGACCAAACCGGTTGCCTTTTTCCCTTCCAGAACCACGCGCGTGACCAGAGCGTTCGTGATGATGTTCAGGTTTTGTCGATCCCGGATGGGTTTCAGATAGGCAACGGCAGCGCTGCACCGGCGGCCATTGCGGGTGGTCAGTTGGAAGTACCCCACCCCCTCTTGTTCTGCACCATTGTAGTCTGGGTTGAACGGATATCCCGCCGCCTGCGCTGCGGCCACCCATGCGTCGCAGATCGGGCGTTGAATACGCATATTCGACACGGACAAGGGCCCGCCAACGCCATGAAATTCATCTTCACCCCGCTCCTGATCTTCGCAGCGCTTAAACAGGGGCAGGACATCGTCCCAACCCCAGCCTTCATTGCCCATTTGTCGCCAGCGGTCGTAGTCCTCTTTCTGTCCACGGACATAGAGCAACCCGTTCAGTGAAGACGAGCCGCCCAGCACCTTGCCGCGCGGCCAATCGATGGATCGCCCGTTCAGCCCCGGGTCAGGTTCGGTGCGATAGCACCAGTCGACCGAGGGGTTATGCATGGTTTTGAAATAGCCGACAGGGATGTGAATCCACGGGTTGGTATCGCGGCCACCAGCCTCGAGCAGTACAACAGTCGTGTTAGGATTGGCGCTGAGTCGGTTGGCAATGACGCAGCCCGAAGACCCAGCGCCCACAACCGCATAATCCACTTCCATGACTGCCTCCTCCTCGTGCCGTTGAAAAAACTCTATGCAAGATGCAAGAATTACACTAGCATTTTTTGATACAAAACGTCTCAATAATTGCAATCAGGGAGGTAAGCAATGGAGATCGGTAAAAAACTAAGTGGGATTTCGCGGCGGGATTTCTTCCGCGTGGCTGGTCGTTATGGAATGAGTTCCACGTTGCTGGCAGCAGGTGGGTTCGGAGGGGCGATGAGTCTGGCGAATCTGGCTCAGGCCGCAGAATCAACCTATGAAAAGCGCTTTTCGAAAGAGCCTAAACACACCCTGAAATTCGGTGCTTCGGGCTTCAACACCCGCAACCTTCTGATCGAACGCGCCGGGGCCATCGAGTTCGCGCGCGATCTGGAAGAACGCACAGACGGTGAGATTCGGATCGAGTTCATCGGCGACAACCAGATCTGTGGTCAGCTCAGCTGTGTTGAAAAAACCCAGCAGGGAATCGTCGATATCTACGCCGCTTCGACTCAGAACTCGGCTGGTGGTGCGCCTTATCTGAACGTACTGGACTACGCCTATATGTTCCCAAGCCGTGCGGCGCAGTACCATTTCTTCTACAGCCCTGCGAGCCAGCGCATTCTCCGCGACCCCCTGGAGAAACGGCATGGGCTGAAGTTTCTGTTTACGCATTGTGAGTTGCGTGGCCTGCAAATGGGCTCGTCGTTTGCCGACAAGCCTACAGTGACCAAACTGGAAGAGCTGTTCGGCACCAAGAACCGCGTGACAGGCACGCAGTTGGGGCGGATAGCGATGCAGCTGCTGAACCTGAACCCGGTACCGGTCGCGTGGGAAGAAACGCTGGACGCCCTGAAAACCGGTCTGATCGACGGGGCCGAAACCTGGGCTTCGGCCGTGGCTTACGCCAACATGGCACCAGTGGTTTCGCAGTCGGTGAACCTGAAGTTCTTCTGTGGCACCGAGCATACCTCGATGTCAGCCAAGGTCTTCGACGGTCTCGGCGGCGAGTTGCAGGACGCGGTGATGGAGTCCTCGTATTTCACACAGGCTTTGATTCAGGGCGCGAATGAGGCGGCGCTGCTGAACACCGTGGGATTCTCGGACCCGCAACTGCCCAACACGATCTTTGCCGAAAACGGCGTGCGTCCCGCTTTCCTGCCCGACGATCAGATCAAACTGGCCGAAGAGATGTGCGCCCCGAACTATAACCCTGAGCCTTGGGCACAGTGGCGTGAACGTCTGAACAAATGGGCTGGCGGCATCGATACGTATCAGGAAATTTACGATATCGCGCGTGAAATTCCGGCTGACACCCTGCCGGAAAACGTCGAGCCGCGCCGTTGGTGGATGGGCCAAGCCTGATAAGCTGATGTGAACTGGCCCCAATCGGGCCGGTTCCAAAAACACACCGACTGGGAGGACGGGGTACATGTCGTTATGCGCAGACATAGGCGCGATCTTCAGCGCCTTTCTCAGCCAGGATTCGTTCGAGATTCAATCCGCTCTGGAATCTGACGCTGCTTGGGTACTGGGTGCAGTGGTTTCTGCATTTGGCGGGCTTCTGGTCATGCTGGTCTATCGAAAGGTGCCCTTTATAGAGCGCCATCTGGAACGATCCGTGATGGTCTATTCGTATCTTACCATTGCGCTAATCATTTTCTGGGGTGTGATCGACCGCTTTGTGTTTAATGATCAAGAGCCATGGTCAACGACCATTCCGCCACTTTTGTTCATGGTAATGGCTTGGTTCGGGGCGTCTTACAACGTACGCCTGCGTACGCACTTGAGCTTTAGCGAATTCCGCACTGCGATGCCGAGGGCAGGTCAGCTGGCTTGCCTGATCCTTGATGCGGTTCTGTGGTTTATTTTCGCGATGATCGTCATCGTCACCACGACCCGGCTGGTGGCGCTTTCTGCATCTAATTTCCAGATCGTACTGGGTACTGACAATGTCATGCAGTGGTGGTTTCTTCTGGCCGCGCCGCTGTCTTTCTTTCTGATGGTCGGACGCGTATTTCAGAACCTCGCCGACGATCTGCATAACTGGACAACAGGCAAGCCGCTGATTCAGCAGGCCGTGATCGGAGCAGACTGATGACAGACGGAACTATGGTCACACTGATCTCGCTTGGGGTTACGTTTCTATTCATGCTGGGCGTGCCAGTTCTGTTGGTGATCGGCTATTGGGTCATCGGCTGTTCCTTTGTCCTCGGTCTGACACTGGACAATATGGGCGCCGAACTGCTGAACGTTTTCAACAAAGGGTTTGCCCTGCTGGCGATGCCATTGTTCATCCTGACTGGAGACCTGATCAACAAATCAGGAATTGCGCGGCGCCTCAGCGATTTTGCCTATGCCTGTCTGGGCTGGATACGCGGCGGCTTGGCAATGGCCTCGTTGGGGGCCTGCGGGCTGTTCGCGGCAATTTCGGGGTCCAACTCGGCAACAACAGCAACCATCGGGTCGATGCTGCACCCTGAGATGGTAAAAGGTGGCTATGATGAACGCTTCAGCGCTGCCACCGCAGCTGCGGGTGGAACTGTAGGGATCATCATTCCTCCGTCTATTATCTTTATCGTCTACGGATTCTTGATGAACCTGCCGATATCTGAGCTGTTTGTGGCCGGCATAATTCCTGGTGCGCTTATGGTCATAGGGATGCAGTTCGCCTGCTGGATCATCTGCCGCATGAATGGCTGGGGGCATCTGATCCCGCTGCAATTGAACCGAGTGTTGAAAACCGCGTTCGGTGCTTGGCTTGGCTTCTTTGCCATTGGTTTGGTTCTGTGGGGCATCTACACCGGTAAATTCTCACCCACCGAAGCGGCCGGTGTGACAGTCGGTTTTTGCGTGATCGCAGGCTTGGTCAGCTATCCGATCAACCGCCTAATGGGCGCGCGCAGCAACGTTTCACCGACCGAAAAAAGCTATGCCGAGATGTTCGTGGTCGAAGGTTTCACGATCCCCGAGATCCCGTCAATTGTGATCCGGTCAGCTCAGATCACCGGTATCCTTGCGCCGTTGATTGCGATTTCCGTAGTGATGCAGCAGATTCTGTCCCTTTTGGGTGCGCAAGAAACCATTGGGAGCTTTGTAACCTCAATGGGCGGCTACCACGCGGTTTTGTTCACCTCGATGGTGATCGTGTTTTTCTCGGGCATGGTGCTGGAAAGCTTGCCAGTCACGATCATTCTGGCCCCGATCCTTGCGCCGATTGCGGCCTCGGTCGGCGTTGATCCGATCCATTTCTCGGTGATCTTTCTTGTTGGCGCGTCCATTGGCTTTATCACCCCGCCATACGGCTTGAATCTCTACGTCGCCTCCGGCGTGACCGGCGTGCCGTATTTCCGGTTGCTACGCTACACGGTGCCGTATCTGGCGGCGCTGCTATCGGTGTGGATTTTGGTGTCTCTGGTGCCCGATCTGGCCTTGATACTGCTGCCAAATAACTAGAATGTTGCGGGATGCCTGAGACGGAAACACAAGACAAAGAAACTCAGATCCCGACCAACCTGCGCCTTCTTCTTATCCTCGAGGAGGTGGCGCGGCGTGGGGTCGCCGTCAAACCAGCAGACCTGATCGAGACATTGGGACTGGCGAAGCCCACAATCCACCGTCTGCTGCAAACCGCAGAGGCCGAAGGTTTCCTGCAGCGAGATATAGATGGTCGCTCGTATGGCCCTGGGTACCGGCTGCGGTTGCTTTCGGTCAATACCATGTCTTCCGAACACCTTCGTACGGCGCGTTTGGCTATCTTGCGCAGCGTCGCCGAAAACGTCGGCGAGACGTGTAACTTAGCCATCCCGGACCGGGAAGGAATGATCTACCTCGACCGGGTTGAAACGAAATGGCCGCTTCGCATCCAATTGCCGATCGGTACCCAGGTGCCCTTCCATTGCACAGCTAGTGGCAAGATGTACCTGTCTACTCTACGACAGAAGACGTTGGATGGGTTTCTCTCTGCTGGCAATTTACAACCGCAGACCGAACGATCCCTGACGAACCCTAGAGCACTACGCGAGGAAATCCGTAGAGTCGCTGAGAATGGTTACGCGGCGGATGATGAGGAGTTCATGGCCGGAATGACGGCCATCGCTGTGCCCATTCGTGATGGACAAGCCAGATTGGTAGGCACACTTTCGGTGCATGCTCCAACCCAACGTCACGACGTCAACAGCCTGCTGTCCTTTCTGAACATCCTGCAAAAAGGCGCAGGTGAGCTCTCGGAGATGTTAACGGACTGATCTTTTCAAGCCGCTTGAAGAACCAAACTGTCTGCGCAGTATCATTCGCCGCGTCGGGTCAACCCTTCGTAGGCGGTGATGCCGACGAGAGGCAGCGCGGCGGCTTCCCGCATACTTAGGGTCTTGGGTTTGTGTGCAACCAGACGAACATCTGCCTTAAAGTTCTCTGCCAATGAGCCCGGTAAGTCCATCAAATCACCTGCACGGCCGTACACCTCATCACCTACGGCAAAACCTTTCACACCGTCGCCAATCGCAACGACCAGGTCTGGTATTTCAGCAAGCCCGAATAGCGCATCTGGTCCTTAAGAGTTGACAACCATAGCTTTCGTTGAGGTTTTCCTTTTGTGAAATGGTGTCAGGCCCACGTGGAAACCGCGCACGCCTGACGAGATCATTGTCTTGTGGGTGGTCAGTTGATGTCTTGCACCTGCATCACCAGATCGCCCCATTTGCGCTGGTTCTCGATGTCGTGTTCCAAACCTTGTTCATCCGCGATCATGAAGCGTTTTACGGCCGGAGTTTTGCTGGTCGCCTGATACAACCAATAGGCTTCGGCCTTCAGCGCCTCATCGATGGGCTTGTCGATGGACTCATAGACCATCTGCTTGCAGGCATTGATCGACTCTGCAGGGAATTGTGCGATCCGTTCGGCCAGCGCGGTCACATACGGGCCGATTTCATCCGCTTCCAAAGCCTTGTTGATAGTGCCCAAACGCTCGGCATCATCTGCGTCGTAGTCTTGTGCACTCAGAATGATCTCAAGCGCTTTGCCAAGGCCGGTTTGACGGGCCATGCGCGAGGCGCCACCGCCGCAGGGAAGGATGCCCATTCCGACCTCCATCTGCATGAACTTGTATTTTCCCCGCGCGGCAAATCGCATATCCAACGCCAAGGCCAATTCGTGCCCGCCACCGCGCGCAAACCCTTCCAGTTTTGCGATGGTCGCCTGTGGCACCTTGCTGATCCGCTCGCAAACTGATTGTAGGTCCAAAAGCTGAGCGTCCCCGCGAGAAACAGCTTCGGTCGACATGTCCTTCAATAACTCGGTATCGTAGTGGCAGACCCAGATTTCCGGGTTGGCCGACTGAAAGATCACGACCTTGGTTTCGCGGTCCCGCTCTAACCGCATGGCCAGACTGTTTAAGTCGGCCAGCATTTCCTGGCCCTGCACGTTCACAGAGCCAAAGTTGAAGGTAACCGTGGCAATGCCGTGTTCAACATTTACGTCAAAGGTTTGAAAGTTCTCGTATTTCATCAGGCCGTCCTTTCTTGGGCCTCGACGCGGCACGCGCGAGGGGTAAGGGAATGTTAAAGGTGGAAGTTCGTGGCGTTTTAGCGCCCAGATGATCAGCCCGTTTGGCTGATCAAGTCTTTGATGGTGTTCATGACATCGGTAGCGTGGTTTTCGTCGAGTGCTGCGGCATGCGGATCAGCGAAAGCCCCACTGTCATTGTCGAAATAGGCTCCTGACGCGTCAGCAAACCGCACACCCAAGGCTGCGTCAATCAAGATATCAGCGCCAATGTTCATATCGTTGCCAGCCAGGCCAAAGCCTTCTTTCACCATCTTTGAGGCCAAAAGTGATCCGGGATTTACGGCAACCATCACAGGTGCATTGGACAGCGATTTGGCCCATTCACGGGTCCAGATGGTGATCGCCAACTTGCTCTGGGCGTAGGCTTCCATATCCGCCAGTTGCACATTGCCCTGCATGGCCCGGATGTTCACCGGGGCCTGTGCCGCAGATGACAGGTTCACGACGCGCCCGTCGGCAGGAATAACCGGCAGCAGCAGTTTGGTCAGAAGATACGGTGCAAACGTGTTCACCACAAAGCGGATGTCCTGGCCATTTTCCAACACGGTTTGCGGGGCTTTCAACACACCTGCATTGTTTATCAACACATCCAGTTTGTCATGTCTGGCCCGTACGCTTTCGCCGAGTTTTCGAACCGCGGAGAGATTGCTGAGATCAGCGGCATAGGTTTCGACATCGTCTCCGACCGCGGCAGCAGCGCTCTCCAGTTTTGATGCATTGCGTCCATGGAGGAGCACTTTGTGCCCATCGGCAGCCAGCTTCGTAGCTGTCAGCAGGCCAATGCCGTCGGTTGAACCCGTGATGAGAATAGTCTTGGTCATCAGTCTGATCCTTCAGGAAAAGTCAGGCAGCACAGTGTCCGCCAGATGTTCGAGGGTTGTATCGATTGGCGCTTGATTGAACCTTAGGTTCAGCGCGACGTGATTGACCCCGAGCGTTTCAATCTCGCGCAGATAGTTGCGTAGGAAATCAGTTCCAGACTGAAACCCAAGATGGATTGGGCGCGGAGGTGCAGCAGGGTCGGCAACAACATCGACATAGAGCGATTGCATGACCGGCTTGTCCGGTTGACCTGCCGCCTTCACACGCCTGCGGTAATCCGTGATGACTTGACCCTGAGCCGCCGCATTGCGCGGATATGTCATCCAACCATCTCCGTTCTGCGCTACCCAATCAGGTGTTTGTTGGCTACCACCCGTAATGAGCATCGGCAGGCGCGTTCCGTGCGGCTTTGGCAATAGATCAATCCCGCCATTCAGTTTGCCCTGTGCATTTTCATGCGTGGGGTAAGCCGATCCAACCGCGCGGATGTACCCAAAACTATCGCGGAACCGTGCCCCCCGGTCGTCAAAGCCCTGGTTCATCGCCGGGTACTCCTCGGGCCGATCACCGGAAGCGATACCCAAAAGCAACCGCCCGCCCGAGAGCACATCTGCTGTCGCTGCTGCCTTGGCGACATGAGCGGGGTGACGCAATGGCAGGATCACACTGGACGTTCCAAGCGCAATCCGATCCGTCGCCGTTGCCAAAGCTCCCAAATAGACAAATGGATCGAAAACTTGCCCGGGGTCACCGAAGCTTGGAACATTAAAGGGCACGTCCCGTAGCCAAAGTGCCGCAAACCCAAGTTCCTCGGCTTTCTGAGCCGCTTCTAGGTGCTCCCGTAGAGTCGGCTCTGCGCCGACGGCATAAGCTTCGAGAGGCAGCACAAGGCCAATGCTCAGTCGTCCGGGACGGAACACTTGGTTGTAGGCCAAATTTATTTGCTCAAACCCAGACAGCTGCGTTTCATCCAACATGTCTGCCCCTCCCCTAATAGCGCACCAAAGTACGGCTTTCGATGCTTTTGCGAACGGTATTGATGTTTGGATCCTCGACCATGTCGAGGGCGCTATGAGCAATCGAAGCCCGGCCTTGATTGTCATAGATGTTGAAGACCGCGACCTCATTCGGCGTCATCTTGGATTGATAGATCCACTCATGTTTGGGGTTGCCCACCAGCCCCATGATTTGTCCCGTGCGGTCGGGATAGATCAGGTCCAATAAAATCCAGTCCGACGGGTCAATTGAAGAGGGGCGAACGAACCCAAGTGGTGCTGAATTGATCGGATGCTCTATCGGACGCCATACATTGACAAAGGCAAAATGACCTTGCGCCCACTCCGTTGCGGCCTCGGCGCCCAGCAAGTCGACAAGCCGCTGTTCGGCTCCGTCCTTGCTGTAGTCGCTATGAACATTGCGCGCCGGTTTACGTATTGCTTCGGGGTCATCCACCCGAACAGTGTGATCAAAAACCACGACCTCTCTCGCACCGAGCCTGTTCTGCAGCATGGCCTTGAGCTCCGCATCGTAAAACGGTTCCCAGCTGTCGCCTGCAAAGTCTCGGACCTGCGTTTCGAGGGGCATGATTTCAACGGCATCGCACGCAAATGAAACCGACGAGGTCGTTGTACGGTTGTCTGCTAGCACGACGGATGTCGCGACCAGCTCAGGGCAAATCAGGTTGCCAGCGATCCCGCCAGCATCAAGCTCAAAGGCTTGTCGGTAGGATTTGTGAACATGGTAGTTAACCGTGGCCGTCCGTGCCATTTGCGCCTCGTGCCTAAGCTTTACTGTATCTGTGAAAGAGATTTAAACTCGATCAAATTGCAGATAAACTGCCCAATAATGTATTTATAATTCGGTAAATGGATATAATGGGTTTGGACACAGACGCTCTTCGATTGTTTATTAGGGCAGCAGACATTCTGAACATCAGCGCGGCGGGGCGTGACCTGGGCATGGCCCCAGCGGTCTCCAGCGCAAGGCTTGCCAAGTTGGAGAAGAACCTCGGTATTGAGCTTTTGCACCGCACGACTCGCAAAGTGTCGTTGTCGGTGGAAGGAGCGAATTTCCTGCCTTTCGCACGTGAAATCATTGCGCAGGAAGAGGCGGCATTTGCTGCATTGGGTAGGCAAATGGCAACGATCAAGGGCACATTGCGTTTTACGGCGCCAAGCAGTTTCGCACAGCTCTACATCGCGCCAATACTGCCTAAGTTTCTTGAACAGCACCCTGATCTCATGCTCGATCTGCGCCTGTCGGATGTGCAGTTCGACCTGATCGAAGGAAGCTATGATCTAGCCCTTAGGAACGCGCCACTTGTCGACACCAGTCTGAAGGGTCGCAAACTGGCTGATGACCAGCGCATTCTATGTGCTGCACCGCAGTACCTCGATACGCATGGCGTTCCTGATACACCAGCCGATTTGACAAGCCACCGTCTGATCGCTTTCCAAAACCTCCAACCTCGGCCACTGACAGGGCCAGCAGGCGAAAACGCCTTTTTTGATCCCGCATCAGCCAAAGGCCAATTGACTATCGATGACGGTCAAAGCCAAGTCCGCGCCACATTAGCGGGGGCCGGTATTTCCTTAAATGCTAGATGGAGCGTGCATGAACAACTGAAGTCAGGCCGTTTGGTGCGTGTTCTTCCAAACTTTGAAGCCAGCGAAGACAGTGTTTTGTGGCTGATCTATCCCAAGTCCAACGTATTATCCCCAAAAGTGCGGGTGTTCATGGACTTTCTGGTTGCAGAGATTGGCGCAAAGCCTCCTTGGGAAACACAAGTGTAATTTAGGTCAATCTCGCTATCGTAATTCCTGTCTCAAATGTCGGAGACAGGCTTTGAGTGGACATGCCTTGTCCTCGTAGGGGACAGATATAGAATATCTCACACATCAATCTCTCTCCTCAATTAATCAAATAAAGGTCGCGGACGCCTCTGAATCCGAGTTTGTCGGAACGCCCCGCATCTCGAATTCTTCCTCTTGTCGCTACGCGAGAAAAATCCATCGCGAAGGGGTAGGCGGCATGAGCTGCCGGATCAATGCGGATGAGGCGTCCGCCAGGGCCGACCCGAATAACCTCAAGCAGGCCAGCCGCAATCGCACAGCGCACCGTCTTCTCCGAGCAATTGTCCAGTTCAGCGACGTCTTTCACCGTCAGAAGCTTGCGGGGTGGGCTCTTCTTCGCATTGATCTGTGGCATACTGATGCGCCTCCTTTTGGTCAGAGGCGTCCCGGCCCAGTTCCCGTACTGCCTGGGCAGCCAGCAATCGGACCAACTGGTCAATCGCTGTCTCAACCTGCTTGCGCGCGTAGTCGTCAGAAGGGGGTGTGGCAGGAACGCGTGTCATGCCATGACCATGACAACGCGGGCTTGCTCATTCTAAGTGTATTGATTGCCCAATTCCGGCGGCGCCCAACGCTCTTGCTCTTCGCGCTCAAGCTTGTCGCGAAAACCGTCAATGTCCACGCGGATCGTCTCACCGCTCAGGATTTGCCCCGGCTCGGTGATCATCTTCACGACAGCCTGGATAAAGTTGACGAGCGGACCTTGCCGTTGTCCTCCTGGACGACCGTCTGAGTATGTCGTGTAGGTCAGAGGGCGACCGGCATCTTTCCAGATATGGCAGCAACTCTCGAAGATGTACTGACGGCGTTTGTCGCGCGAGAACCGCTTGTCTCGCGGCGACATCTCCGCAACCGCACCAGGTGTCCCATGGATGCGTCGAATGTCATCGATGACATCCTGAGTAAGTGTCGTTGCGGTCTCAAGCTTTTTGAGGAGCTGCGGAAGTAGGTCTGCATCTTCTGGCGTCGATACGAAATAAGTCGAAAGCGAGCCCAATGCGTTCCGGAGTTCTTGTCTAGTAATTGTGCCCCGCTTGGCTTCCCGCAGGAGTGTCTTGAGGTGCTTTTGACCTCGTACAATCGCTTGCGAGCGACGGACCTCAGTCAGGTTGATTGCGATGTCGTCGTCGTTATTGAGGCAGTTCCCAAGAAGCATAGAGAGTTCGCGTACGAGCTTAGTTGGCAGGCCAAACCGTTCAGCCAAGCTCCCGATCATGTCATCAGATAGAGCACCGCGTTCGCCATAACTGCCGAGCTTCCATGACATCGAGCACTTGATCCCATCCATGTGCGGATAGACGGAATAGTCAACTTCAGTATGTGCAACGTCTCGATTGTTCTTCAGACCGCTGTCCGCGTTAGCGCTCATTTTATTCTCCGTTTGCCACACTCTAGGGTCTGGTCGCGCGTCCAAAAGCTTACGTGCAACAAGGCGGTACTGATTGCTCAGAAAGCGCTGATTGAGACACGGCGACCCCTTCCAAGGTTGCACATCAACAAAAGAACAGGAAGAGAACAATTTGGCTAGATTCTGTGTCGAGCGGCCTTCGATATTGGAGGGCTGTCGCGCGTCACACCAGCTACGACTTGTACAACTTGCGGCCGCGCGAAACACAAGGATCCCCAAAAAATGGAGATCAATACACTTAGTCAGCAAGAGCGTAAAATCCGACTTTCCGGGTTGGGATGGGTCTCCCCGTCTCCGTTGCGCCCGGTTTATTCTTGCTGCTTTCCCTGGTGAACAATCAAAAAAAGCGGTGACCACGGTACGTTCACGACCGGCCTCCAATTGTGAACTATGGTTCGGGGACTACCCCATCCCGCACCGACGCGGCTCCTTCTGGCCCGGTGCAGAAACGCGACTACGGAACCCACCGGTCGACGGTCGTCTTCAGACGCTCGTCGAACCGGGGATCGCCGAGACCGTGCGCGGTCAGAGCGGGGCAGGTGAGAAGCCTGCGGGGAAGCGGCTGGCCTCCGATAAAAGGCATCGCGCAGATACGAACCTGAAAGCAAAGGGCCTTCTCCCGCAAGACCGGGGGGAAGGAGCGGGGGCCGGATATTGTCTTATGACAAATGCGGGTGTAGCGGAGCTAGATCGGTCCCTGCAAACTCCTCGCTTGTCACCAGTTACTTGGCTTGCAGTTGTGAACAGTTAAGATCAATTACCGCCAGCATGGCAATCTGCCGCAAGTTCCATAATACAAACGCGGATTGGGATTTCTCTAGCATTTGGAGTTTAAGCAACAAGAATTGCCTTAGAATTGGAGTGGTGGTTTCGCTGTTTTGAAGAGTAACCAAGCAAACAACAAAAAATTTTCAAACATGTTTTGAGTACTACCGACCTTGTATCACCAAAACGTTGTTAACTGTCGTGGTTTTCCCGGAAACTACGTCGGATTGAACTCAAAAGCGGCCCGATTACATAGTCGGCAACGCTTGCTTCACCGGTTTGCAGCATAACCTCTACGGGCATTCCTGAGACGAGTTCGACGTCCTGTAAATCTGCGAGTTCGGCAGGTAAAACCTCAACCTTTGCCAAATAATAGGGTTGCCCTGTATTTTCGTCGACTATGCGGTCTGCGGAAATTGAGCGCATCAAACCGAATATCTGTGGCATGTTGCGTTGTTGATACGCAGTAAGATGAATACGGGCAGGCATACCAATACTTACGACATCTATATCAATCGGGTTGACTCGGGCGTCGATTATCAAAGGAACCTTTGAAGGTACGATATCCAAGATCGGTTCACCGTTTCGGACGACCCCAGAAAGAGTAGTGATCCGCACATTCATTACCTTACCTTCAATCGGAGAGCGTATTTCCGTTCTATCGACCACATCCCTGTGCCATCGTATTTCGCTTTCCAACTCGGCTAGAGTACGTTTCATTTCCGACAATTCCATGGTGGAGTCTTCTATCTCCTGCTGAACCATGGCCAGTAATTGCAATTCGGTTTCACCGATCTTTTGATTGTTGCGGGCGATCTGCGCTTTACTGGTAGCACGCTCGATCGTGATGTCTGCGGCTGCGCGTTTCAGGGCCAGTAGTCGGTACTTCCTTTCTAGACCTTTCCCCAGCAGGCTTGTTACACCTTGGATTTCTTCCTCAATTAAATGTGTTTTTTCGTCCAAGCCGACGATCGTTTTCTTAAGTCCGAGGTTTTCTTCGTCGAGCTGTTTGATGCGTTTGCGCAGTATGTTGTCGCGGCCTTTTTGTGTCGTAATTCGCCGCGTCAGAAGTTCTTGTTGATCGGAAATTGCGCGTGTTAATTCAGCTTCATCGGATACATTCTCGCTGTTCGGGACGACCAATATTTCGGAACCGTCTAATTCAGCTTTGAGGCGGGCGACCCTCGCCAGCAGGTGCGTGTACCGCTTTACCAATTCGTCAAGTCGGGCACGTGCCTGCACGTCGTCGAGAGTTAAAAGAACCTGACCTTTGGTCACCTTGTCCCCTTCCCTCACGTGAATAGATTTTATGATTCCGCCCTCCAGATGTTGAACGGTTTTGCGGTACCCTTCTGGACTGACTACTCCTGGTGCAATGGCTGCGCCTTCCAGCCGGGCGCTGAATGACCAGGTCACCAAACCAAACACCAGCCCGATTGCGACGATGTACCCCGTGCGAAGCGGCGCGCGCGTGAGATCTCTAAGGTTGGATGTTGAGTCTGTGACCGCTTTGTGTCGAATTGAGCGGAGGAGTAATGTCAGAAGCACCAACGTGAGCAATAAAATAATTGCCGCGATCCACCTCGGGTCAACGGCGGGTGGTAGCTTTTCTAAGATCCAATCCAACCAGTCGGCTGGAATTGAACCCAAAATGCCATCAAGCACCGAAGCACAGAAAGCCTTCACGTTTTCCTGTAACTCTTCCCAAAAACTCATTGGCGAACCACCTTACTCTGCTACTGCGTTGTTGCCGCTGCTAGATTGCACCGTCCGCACGGTTTGATAGGCTGGAGCTTGGCCTCTGATCTGCAAAATTTTCTCACGCGGGCCAAATGCGGCGACAGATCCGTCTTTGAGAACCAGAACTTTGTCTGCAGTCCTGAGCCCCGCGGGACGATGGGTCACAACTACGACGGTGCGACCAAGATTCTTGGAGCGCGCAAGAGCTGCAGCAAGGGCTGCATCGCCTTCCTGATCGAGGTTCGAGCTGGGCTCATCCAAGACGATAAACGACGGGTCACCCAGTAGAGCACGAGCAAGTCCCAGCCTTTGCCTTTGACCACCAGAGATACGCCCGCCGTGCAAGCCAACGTCTGTTTCGTACCCATGTGGTAACCGCAAAACGAGATCGTGAACTCCTGCTTCTTTGGCGGCCTTGATTACCATCGAGTCGTCGACGTCTCGCATTCGGGCAATGTTCTGGGCTACGGTGCCTGGAAAGAGCTCTACATTTTGGGGCAGATAGCCCAGCCACGGCCCTAGATTTTCGGGGTTCCAATTTCCGACGTCTGCACCGTCAAGCCTTACATGGCCGCGTGTTGGTTGCCAGGCTCCGACCAATAAACGACACAAGGTCGATTTGCCCGAACCGGAAGGCCCAAAAACGACTAATGTCTCGCCGGGCTCAAGAGCGAAAGAGATGTTCTCCAGAATCGGTTCGCCCGAATAGGGTGCGAGACAATAGACCTCTTCCACCTGCAATTGGCCGAGAGGCTTTGGTAAGTTGACTTCATAATCGGGAGCAAATTCACCCGCAAAGTGATCCCTGAGACGGGTGATAGCGGTACGCGCTGCCACGAAACCTTTCCAAGCACTTATTGAACGCTCGATAGGAGCAAGTGCCCTGCCCAGAACAATTGAGGCAGCGATCATCCCTCCGGCAGTCAGATTGCCTTGAAGGACAAAATACGCGCCAAGTCCCAGTATCATGACTTGCAAGGCAAGGCGTAGCGCTCGTGATGCGCTGACAAGGCCCGAGGTTTTTTCCTTCAGGTTCTGGTGCTCACGTCGGGCACCTGCCTGAAAAGACTGCCAACGACCAAGCAAGGCATCACCCATTCCCAGAGGGCGGATGGTTTCACCACTCTCAAGAAACTGCTGCGCTGCCGTATCACTTTGGCGAAGCTTGGCACTTATTTCCTTGTTGGGATTGCGTGTCAGAATGTCATTTGTAAGCGCAAACAGAAAGAGAACGATAGTACTGCAAAGCGCAAAGACACCAAGTCCAGGGTGGAGTAACCAAATGAATGCAATAAAGATCGGTGTCCAGAGTGCATCAAAAAAGGCAAGGACTGCGTCTCCGCCCAGAAATGACCTGAGGTTGGCAACATCGTTCAGGCTGGCCTTTGGGTTGCCGCCAGTCAGCCGGTCAGACATGGCTTTTCTGAGGGTCGGTTCGCTGAGTTCTGATTCAACCCAGAAACTTGCACGACCTAAGATCATCCGTCGTACTTGCTCTAGTATTCCGTAAATGATCAGCGCAAAAAGTGCGACAACCGTCAGCCAGACCAGGGTGTCGAAAGACCCGGTGGTCAGAACCCTGTCATAGATCTGAAGCATGTAGATTGCGCTCACCAGAAGTAGCAGGTTTACGACACAGCTTACGATCAGCAACGGCGGGAAAAGCCGTTTCACGGCTTTCTTGGTAGTGTCGACGATATTTGTATCGGGATTGGTATTCATGAACGTGGCACTCTGTAACAAGGGTTTGGTACGGCTGTGAGGATGTGCAGACCCGACAAGGCGCCGGATCTGCACGTTTCATCACCTCGTCAGGCAACCGTATCTAGGTCGATGGTGAACCCGTCGGTGTCCGTATCCGTGTCACCGTCGGTTTCCGTCGCGTTCAGGGTCATCTGTAAGGGTTCGGGGGTGAACTCCTGCGAGGTCGTAAACTCGATGACCGGGATCTTGATGGTCCCTTGACCCATAAAGAGCTGGATCGCGTCGATGTTGTTCGGACCCATTGGATCGCCGATGACAAAACTTTCCTGACCACCGGCTTCGGGCGACAGATCGCCGTCCAAGACCTCAATCGGATTCTCTGAGAATGTGCCATCGCTATAGTAGATCATGTACCACAGATCCTCTGGCGGGTTATCATACCCACCTACAGAGTTGTCGATGAAGACCTTCACGGCGCTGACGTTAAAGCCGGTTGGATCGACGACGAAGCTTTCATCCACCTTTCCGCCCGATGTCGTTTCACCATCAATGCCGTGATTGGCATTACCGTTAAGATTGTTATTGCCATTCCCGATGCCCGAGGTGCTGACTAGAACAACCGACGACGTATATGACTTCGATGCGTTGTCCGAGACTGTTGAAATTATCTGGGATGCGGGTGGGCGTGATGCCATCGACCTCTCAGCTTCAACGCATGGCGTTGAAATCGATTTGCGCGAGGGTTCATTTAGTACCGTTAGCCAGTCAGGTAGCAACAACATTGCTATCGCTCACGGGACAGAGATCGAAGACGCTATTGGCTCTTCTTTCGATGATACGATAGTTGGCAATGATGGCGACAATTACATTTTCGGGGGCGGCGGAAATGATGTCTTGTTCGGCGGTGACGGAGATGACTATTTCGACTTCTACGGCTCCAACGGAAATGACCAGATTTCTGATTTCACGAACGGACAAGATGTACTTGCATTCAGCGGTCCAGAGACGTCGATCGACGACCTGACAGTCACGACGCAGGATTCTGGGGTTTTGGTAGAGTATTCCGGTGGCTCAATCCATCTTGATAATGTTCTGTACCTGACAAGTGACGATGTAGTCTTCGGGGTCGCCTAATCTGCAATTTTAGCACAGTAAGCGCCGTTGGCTCTGTCGGAATGAACAGGTTTGAGACGAGGGAGGGCTTTGGTTGGTAAAACTTCTGCGGAATAATCGGGATAATTGAGACCGATATTAGGAGGCTGCCAACTTCAGGTCAAAGCAGACAAGTTTGCAATGACACCCTCGCGACTCCTTTAGGGAAATTTCCTTGAGAACCCTACCTATTTTGTGCTGGGATGGAGCCGTTTTTAAAACCACTGTCGTTTACAGAATGTATTGGCGGGCATCTCTTGTGGTTTCGACTACCGGTGGCGACAAACCTAAGAAGATCCGACCGCATATTCGTCGGCTTGTCGCAACGGTCATCGTTTTCAGCATTTTCACCAACCTTTTGATGCTGACAGGGCCTCTCTTCATGCTTCAGGTCTATGACCGGGTGCTTGCCTCTCGGTCAGAGGAAACCCTGGTTGTTTTGTTCGGTCTTGTCGCGATTCTTTACCTGTTTTACGGGCTCATCGAGTTTGCCCGCGGACTCATCGCTGCGCGTGCCGGTGCCCGGTTTCAAACGGCTTTCGACGAGTCCGTTTTCCGAGCCGTACTTGAAGACACCGCCGTACATGGTGGACAACATAAGCAGACCGCCCCGCTCGACGCGCTGGCCTCAATTCGAACTTTCTTCACAGCTCCAGTTCTCTTGTCGCTACTTGATCTTCCATGAACCCGCATTTTTATCGGCTGCATTTTTATCTTCCATCCCTATCTGGGATGGATGGCCGGCGCAGGCGGCATGACTCTGATCGCTGTCGCTTTCATTAACCAATTCGTAACTTACAAAGGCTTACCGAGGCCAACGGGCTCTCACACCGGGCAGATCGCTTCGCGGCTCAAGCCGAAGAAGGGGGCGAACTCATCTGGGCACAGGGCAAGTCGCAAGCAATGGTAAAGCGGTGGCAAGACATGCGAGCGGAAGGTGTTAAACGTACGATCGCTGCCACCGATTGGACGGGCCCTTTCACCGCCAGTAGCAAAGCATTCGGGCTCTTCCTTCAATCTGCAAATCTGGCGGTTGGCGCCTGGCTCGTTTTACAAAATGAAATCAGCGCAGGAGCCATGATTGCGGCCTCTATTCTGATGGGCCGTGCTCTCGCACCGGTCGAGCAGAGTCTTGGAAGCTGGTAAATCGTGCAGAATGCGCTATCTAGCGGGAAGCGCCTGAATACCTTTCTTGCCGACAACTGCGAGCGTGAGCCACCTCTAGAGTTATCGCAACCCGAGGCCAAACTCCCTGTCAATAATGTGTCTTTTGTTGTCCGCCGAGGCGATGAACCGATCCTGAAATACGTGATCATCCGGGGCCTGATCGAGCGTGTCTCGGTCCAACATAAACAGGATAGCGTGTAGACCGAACTGGAAGGGGCACTTTCAGCGATGATTGGGTTGGCCCAGAACGAACAAAGCCGCCCTGAGGCG
>NZ_JBXWLY010000025.1:0-29660 GCF_059609525.1 Ruegeria sp. YTSC325 | reverse complement strand
ATGACCAAACGCGCCGTCCAAGCCTGTAGCTAAATCAAACGTCAGCCCTGAAGCAAAAAACAGGGCTGACTTTAGGATCGACGAAGTCGCGGGAGTTTGGACGGTTGCCAATACGCGCCGGTATCTTCGCGCGCTTTTTGGTAGCGCTCGACTCTTTTGCGCGCATCTTCGCCACAGGTTTCAAATAGATGTCCCAAAAGGCAATCCAGAACCGCCGTAGCACCCGCGAAGTTGGAAAAATGATGCTGAGATCGGGTGCTGACCTGAAAAACAACGTCAGGTTCGATGCCTGGGGCGATCACGTCGCTTTCGGAAATCAAAATGACTTTCAACCCCCTTTGTGTTGCAAAGCGCATCGCGGCGATTGTTTCGGCGGAATAGGGATGAAACGTGATGGCGATCAGGCAGTCCCGATCATTCGAGTCCAACAGGTCATCGATGACGGACCCCGAATGTCGCGGAGCAAGCTGTATGCCAGGATGCGCCATGCGACCCGCGTATGAAAAATAGTAGGCTAAGGCATGGCTTGCCCGAGTTGCTGTCACAAAACATCTGTTTGATTCGGTGATGTAGTGAATGGTTTTTGAAACCTTCGCAGGCTGCATAAGTCTCAGAGAGCGGGTCACGACATTCAATGAATTGTGCGCGAACTTCGCTTGTGCCCGATCCAGTTCACTTCCGGACTCTGTGGTGTCCAGCCACTCTTGGCCCAGCTGGGATTCTTGGTCGGTGACCAGAGTTTTGCGGAAGGGTGTGCGGAACGCTTCAAAGCCATCATACCCCATGCGCTGAGCCAACCGAACCAAGACGTTCGGGCTGACACCGATATTACTGGCCGTAACCCTAATAGAGTCCAACGCGAAGTCGCCGGGGTGATCGATAATATACTTAGCCGCCGCCTGAAGGCCCGGTGGCATTGATGAGATGTCGTCTCGCAGCTTGTGCGTAATTTGGGTCGGTGTATCTGGCATAGTGTAAAAAAACATTAGTTATGAAAATTGTAAATTAAAAACGTGTTCGCACACAACTAGAGTGAGCCCAAGCAATCAAGGCCGCATCGATGAAGCGCACACCCCGTCCTTACGTTTTGGTCGCGCCAAATGGCGCGCGTCGCACGTCGCAAGACCACGCAGAACTTCCTGTTTGGATCGACGATATAGTGTCGACGGCAAAGGCATGTTTTTCTGCCGGAGCACACGGTCTCCATCTGCATGTGCGTGACGAACAAGGAGTGCATTCGTTGGATCCGGGGCGATATCTCGAAGCGATAAGCGAGTTGCGGCGCGCCGTTCCCGGCATGGATATCCAGATCACGACCGAGGCCGCCGGTATTTACGATGTTGCCGAGCAATTGGACTGTCTTACCAAGGTTCAACCTGAATGGGTCTCAATCTCGGTGCGCGAAATCGCTCGATCACCAGAATTGGCTGCAAAAGTGTACGCAGTGTGTGCGGATATGGAAGCGCACGTGCAGCATATCCTTTATGATGCTGAAGATGCGGCTCTGCTGTCCTATTGGCGGGCCAATGGAACAGTGAAATCGGCTCAGACAGACCGACTTCTGGTACTGGGACGGTATATGCAGGGGCAAGAATCCGCGCTCGAAGATTTGGATCGGTTTCCCTTGGGAGTGTCGCCCTGGATGGTCTGCGCATTCGGTAAACAGGAACACGCTTGTTTGCGTCTGGCGGCCTCGCGCGGGGGAGACGTACGGGTCGGGTTTGAAAACAGTTTGTACAGGCCAGACGGAACGGTTTGGGCGGACAATGCGGCGTCCGTGTCGACTTTGGTTACATCACTTAAGAAAGGTTCGTTATGAGCAACATATTTCCGAGACACACGAAGTCGAAACTGCCGGTCGCTGTCGCGGGTGACGGGGCGTATTTGATCGATAGTCAGGGACGTCGATACCTGGATTGCGGAGATGCAGCCGTGTCGTGCCTGGGGCATTCAAACCAGTCGGTCATCAAGGCCGTTCAGGATCAGGTTGAGAAAATTGCTTTTGCTCATACGGGGTTCATGACCTCGGAGCCGGCGGAAGCATTGGCCGAGATGTTGATACAAAATGCGCCGGGAAGTCTGGACCGCGTCTACTTTGTATCCGGAGGATCCGAAGCGACGGAAGCTGCGATCAAGTTGGCCCGACAGTATTTCCTTGAGGTTGGTCAGCCGGATCGACGGCATGTAATTGCGCGGCGTCAAAGTTACCACGGGAATACGTTGGGCGCGCTGTCTGCTGGCGGCAACGCCTGGCGTAGGGCGCAGTTTGCGCCCATGCTGATAGAGATGACGCATATCGCACCATGTTACGAATATGCTGAAAAAACTGACGGAGAGAGCAGCTTTGACTACGGCCAACGCGTCGCCAACGAGTTGGAAGATGAAATTTTGCGCCTGGGTCCGGACAGCGTTATGGCCTTTATGGCTGAACCCGTTGTCGGGGCAACTCTGGGTGCTGTCCCAGCTGTTGACGGCTATTTCAGGCGAATCCGTGAAATCTGCGACAAATACGGTGTGCTTTTGATCTTGGACGAAGTGATGTGCGGAATGGGGCGCACGGGTCACTTGTTCGCTTGCGATCACGACGGAGTTGTGCCTGACATATTGTGTATCGCGAAAGGCCTAGGGGCTGGCTATCAACCGATAGGCGCGATGCTTTGTACAGATGGGATTTACAGCGCGATCCGTGACGGGACGGGGTTCTTTCAGCACGGCCATACCTATGTTGGCCACCCCGTCGCAACGGCGGCAGCTTTGGCCGTTCTCCAGGAGCTAACCTCACGCAATTTGCCCGCCCGAGCCGGGGCGATGGGTCAAAAGCTCCAGCGTTCACTAGAAGACGCTTTTGGTCAGCATCCCAATGTCGGGGATATTCGAGGTCGAGGCTTGTTCCGGGGGATCGAGCTGGTCGCTGATCAGGGCAGCAAGCGTCCATTTGACCCGGCGAATGGACTGGCTGGAAAGATCAAACAGGCCGCATTTGCCGAAGGTCTGATCTGCTACCCTATGGCTGGTACTCGCGATGGACGTGTGGGGGACCACATTCTTCTGGCGCCGCCATTTGTCATTGAAGACACACAAATCGAAGAATTAACCTGGAAGCTGGGCAAAGCGATTTCGACCGTGCTATAACACCCTTGTGAACTGACTTTTCTTTTTAACTCAATAAAGTATTAGTCAAATTTTTTATTGGGGCGAGTGTAATGGTTAACGATATTTGGGTGAGTTTTCGAAGTCTTCCAACATGGGTTCAGATTTGGGTTCTCGTAGTTTTAATCCCGGTTAACCTTGCACCTTTGGCTTTTATGGATCAACCACACGGTGAGTTAATCGCCGTTTTGGCAGTAACCGGTATTGCCCTGAATATTCCGATCATGCTAGCCGCCCGAGGGATGAGCAAGGCGATGGCTTTGCCGCACCTGTTGTGCTGGGGGCCTTTGGTGATTGTCATCGCGATGGTGTTGTCCGCAGATTCGGCGCTTTCGCCTGAATACGCCGGTTTCCTGACGTTGCTTCTTATCATTGATACGATATCGCTTGGCTTTGACCTGCACGATTCATTCCACTGGGTAAAAGCCAGATCGCAAAACAAAAGCCCCCTTTAAAAAAGGAGGCTTCTTCAGGGTTTACGCGGTCCTGATTACTTCTGAGGAAGCGGCCCGATCATCATGATCATCTGACGACCTTCCATCTTGGGCATGTTTTCGACCTTGCCCAGTTCCTTGATGTCCTCGGCGACACGTTCCAACAATTCGCGCCCAAGGTTCTGGTGCGCCATCTCACGGCCACGGAACCGCAGAGTGACTTTGACTTTGTCGCCTTTTTCCAAAAACTTGAAAACGTTCTTCATTTTGACGTCATAGTCATGCGTATCGGTGTTGGGGCGGAATTTGACCTCTTTCACCTCGATGACTTTTTGTTTTTTGCGCGCCTCGGCTTCGCGTTTTTGCGTCTCGTACTTAAACTTGCCAAAATCCATGATCTTGCAGACCGGCGGGTTCGCATTGGGCGAAATCTCGACCAGGTCAAGGCCCGCATCTGCGGCAAGTTGCATGGCTTTGGCGGGATGAACCACCCCGACGTTATCGCCGTCAGCGCCAATCAGGCGGATTTCGGGGGCACGGATTTTTTCATTGACGCGCGGGCCGGTATCTCTCTGAGGCGGCGCGTTGTGAGGTCTGCGAGCTATGGGTTCATTCCTTTGATGATTGCAGAAATTCGAGCCCGAAATTTAGACCGCCCGGCGCGCTGATTCAAGCGTGATCCGCGCCGAAAAGGCCGAATTTCTTAGGTATCACAGCAGCTTTATGCGCCGACCACAGTCATTCCTGTGCCCGGCGCAGTCAGTTTAGCCTACAAAGGCTTTTTCGATCACGAATTCCTTGGGCTCGGAATTGGCGCCTTCGCGCAGGCCGAACTCCTCCAGAATCTCCTTGATATCCAGATTGAAAGCTAGCGACCCGCAGACCATGCCGCGATCGGTTTCCGGCTTAATGCCGCCTTCGATACCCAGATCAGCAAAGACAGTGCCGTCTTTCAGCAGGTCGGTGATGCGGCCCATCTTGGGGCTCTCTTCCCGAGTGGTGGTCGGGTAATACCGGATCTTGTCGGCGAAACCTTCGCCCATCAACTCGGCCAGCATCTCGTCCTGACGGATGTTTTCGATCAGTTGGCGACCATATTCCAGCTCGGCCACTTCGCGGCAGGTATGGGTGATGATGACCTCATCGTAATCCTCATAGGTCTGCGGCTCGCGCAACAGCGAGGCGAAGGGGGCAAAGCCGGTGCCGGTGGCAAAGAACCACAGACGTTTGCCCGGAAGCAGAGCGTCATGGACCAGCGTACCAACGGGCTTGGGTCGCAGGATGATCTGGTCGCCGGGCTTGATGTGCTGCAGCTTCGAAGTCAAAGGGCCGTCTTGCACCTTGATCGAATAGAACTCCAGCTCTTCGTCCCAGGACGGCGATGCAATGGAATATGCGCGCAGCAAAGGTTTCCCATTGTCGCCCAGCAAGCCGATCATCACAAACTCGCCCGAGCGGAAACGCAGCGAGGCAGGGCGCGACACCTTGAAGGAAAATAGGCTGTCGGTCCAATGTTTGACGTCGGTTACGGTCTGCGCGTCCGGCAGAACGGGGGCCTTTACGGCGGTTGCTTCGGTCACGGGCTTCATCTCTGTCATCGTTTCACTGCCGGTTGGGTAAACCGACATCTCCGTTTAATCTTTGATCCACGTCAGGAAAAGGGGCAGTTGCCCCAACGTCGCACTGACTGACGTAAAGTTCAGTTATCCGCGCAGGCGGGATTGATAATTGTTGTCCTGCCAGTTGGCGCGGGCCAACCACTGATCTTCGGGCTGACGTTGCGCAAGGGCCTGGTCGATCTCGACTTCGTCAAAGCCGCTGCGACGGGCCATCGCAAACTGATCGGCCAAGACATGGCCGCGCGCGCGCAAACGCCCGGTATAGCCTTTCAAGCGCAGAATGCGCGCGATGGTAAACCCGCGCCCATCGGCCGAGGACGGAAAGTCCACGCGAACCATTTTGGCGCTGCCGAGGCGGTCATACAGTTCATCCGGGTCGGTGTCCGAAGCCACATCCAGCGCAACCACGTCGTTGGCGGCGTCTTCCAGCGTGACAAACCCATCGGTCCAGTCGTCGGGGGCAAAGCCCTCATCAGTTACGATTACGTTCATGTTGTCTCTCCGGCGCGCACCATTTTGCCATCGACAAAATGGATGCCGCATTCTTCCTTGTTCTGGTCGCGCCAGCGTCCGGCGCGGGGGTCTTCGCCTTCTTTGACCGGTGAGGTGCAGGGCGCACAGCCGATCGAAGGGTATCCTTTGGCCACCAGCGGATGCCGGGGCAGGTTGTTTTCTTCCATATAGGCGCGCACGTCCTCGGGCGCCCAATGGGCCAGCGGGTTAACCTTGATCCGACCGGTGCCGTCCTCGACCTCAAAGAAGTCAAGCGCGGCGCGTGTGCCGGACTGGAACCGCTTGCGCCCTGTGATCCAGCCGCAATAGCCCGTCAGGGCTTTTTGCAGCGGGAAGGTTTTGCGCAAGTTGCAGCATGCATCCGTATCCCGCAGACGCAGCGCGCCGTAAGGGTCATCGCGCTGCACATCCTCATCTTCGGCGCGGATGATGTGGACGTTTTTCAGCCCCAGACGTTCGCTGACCTCCTGTTGGTATTCCAGCGTTTCGGTGAACAGCATCTGCGTGTCCACAAACAGCACCGGGGTCATCTTGTCGACCACAGCCGCCATATGCAGCAACACAACTGACTCGGCCCCGAAGCTGGACACTAGGGCAAGGTCTTCAATCTGTTCAATGGCACCATGCATCACGTCATGCGCGCTGTGGTGCCGGAACCGGGCGTTCAGCGCCTCGACCTGTTCGGTCAGTTCGCTGCGGTCTTTACCCAGCTCCGTCTGGATCAGATCAAGCGGCATTCGCCTGAGCCTCGGGGTACAGAGCCGCCTTGAACGGAGCCATGCCGACACGACGATAGGTCTGCAGGAACTCTTCTTCGGGGCTGTCACGCTGTTCCAGATAGGTGTTCACGATCCGCTCGACCGCGGGAACGATCTCATCATAGGCAAAGCCGGGGCCGGTCCGATCGCCGATGGCCGCTGTTTCGGTGCCGTCGCCGCCCAGAGTGATCTGGTAGTTCTCGACGCCTGCGCGATCCAGACCCAGAATGCCGATGTGGCCCACGTGGTGATGCCCACAAGCGTTGATGCAGCCCGAGATCTTGATCTTCAGGTGGCCGATATCATGCTCGAGCTTCAGATCGTCAAAGCGGGTCGCAATTTCCTGCGCAACGGGGATTGAGCGTGCGGTGGCCAATGCGCAGTAGTCCATGCCCGGGCAGGCGATGATGTCGCTGATCAGGCCGATATTGGCGGTCGCCAGCTCGTATTCCTTCAGCTTGGCGTGGATCGCGGGCAGGTCCGATTTGTGGACATGCGGCAGGATCACGTTCTGCTCGTGGCTGATGCGCAGCTCATCATAGGCGAAGGCTTCGGCCAGATCAGCCATCACGCGCATTTGCTCAGCGGTCGCATCACCCGGCGTCGCGCCGTGTTTCTTGATCGAGATCGTAACGATCGCATGATCCGCGTTCTTGTGCGGCGCGATGTTGGTGTCGACCCACGAACGGAAGACCGGATCGTTGGTATAGGCGCTTTCAAACGACGCGACCGAGCCCTGACGGAAATCAGGCGCTGCAAAGTGGCCTTTGATCTCTTCCAACAATGCCATATCGGCACCTTTGAACTGCGGGCGAACCTGCAGGAAGCGCTCGTTGACCTTGGCGCGGATGGTGTTGATGCCGTTTTCGTGGACGGTGATCTTGATGCGCGCTTTGTATTTGTTGTCGCGGCGGCCGATCTGGTTCCAGACGGACACAGTCGCTTCAAGATAGGCCAGCAGATCGTCAAAGGCGACGAAATCCGACAATTCCTTGCCGATCATCGGAGTGCGGCCCAGACCACCACCTACGATCACGCGGGCACCCAGAACGCCGTCACGCTCGACCAGTTGCAGGCCGATATCGTGTGCCTTGATCACGGCGCGGTCGTTTTCGCTGCCGGTGATGGCGATCTTAAACTTACGCGGCATGAACTGGAATTCCGGGTGATCAGTGGACCACTGGCGCAGCAGCTCGGCATAGGGGCGGGGATCGGCGATCTCATCCGCGGCGGCACCGGCGAAATGGTCCGCAGTCACGTTGCGGATGGTGTTGCCCGAGGTCTGGATGGCGTGCATGCCGACCTCGGCCAGCGCGTCCAGCATATCGGGAACGTCGTTCAGCTTGGGCCAGTTATACTGGATGTTCTGGCGGGTGGTGAAATGGCCATAGCCCTTGTCCCACTTCTCGGCCAGTAGGGCCAGTTGGCGCATCTGTGCGCTGGACAGCGTGCCATAGGGAATCGCGACGCGCAGCATGTACGCGTGCAACTGCAGATACAGGCCGTTCATCAGGCGCAGGGGTTTGAATTCATCCTCGGTCAGCGAGCCGTCGATGCGACGCTCAACCTGTGTGCGGAACTGCTTGTTACGTTCTGCCAAAAATGCTGTGTCGAACTCGGAGTAGCGATACATGATTAGCTGTCCTTAGTTGCAGCCCCGAACCTGGGGCCTTGAAAGGGGAGAGAGAGGGCCTGAGCTCAGGCCCGGGGCTGCGTTGCTGTTTCCTGCTTGCCATGGGCATAGTTGGACGGGCCAGTACGGCGGAAGTCCTCGCGGAAATGGGTGGGTTCGGGCCCGTTTTCACCAGCCACGGCATCGGCCAGATAGGCTCCAACAATCTTGTTGGCCTGACGTGCGGCGTCCAGCAGACGGACCTGTGCGTGGGCTTCGTCGGTGATCAGTTCGGCTTCGGCCAGATCACGCGACCAGCGGTCATCTTCAGTCAGGTAGATCACGTCGCCTTCCAGCAAGTCATTTGCGGTGACGATTTTGGGGGTAAAAGCGCGGGCCATCAGGCGTGCTCCTTATTGAATTCGGTCAGGGCCTGGGCCGCTTGGCGCGGTTCAAGGCCAATGAATGTGAGGGTAGGGCCGTCCATTTCGGCGGCGGTCAGATCAGCGGGTAGGCGATCCAAATTGGTGGCCATAACGCGTTGGTCGGAACGCGATGCGTTTTCGATCAACGTAACGGGGGTTTCTCGATCCGCACTGTGCATGATCAGTCGGCCTTGGATGAAACGGGCTGACTTCTTACCCATATAAATTGCTGCGACGGAACCTGGGCGCGCCAAAGCAGCCCAGTCGTGATCGGCAAAACCCTTCATGTCGTGCCCCGTCAAGAACCGGACCGAGGAATTTCGGCCACGTCGGGTCAGGCTTTGACCGATCCCAGCAATAGCTGCGGACGCCGCAGTAATACCGGGGATGATGGCCCACGAGATGCCCGAGGCTTCAACGGCCTCGATCTCTTCGTCCAGACGCCCAAACACGGTAGGATCACCGGATTTCAACCGGACGACGCGCTGTCCGTTCAGCGCATGTTCCACCAATAGTGCGTCGATATCCTGCTGCTTCCACGAGGGACCGAACCCGGCTTTGCCGACATCAACCAGAACAGCAGTCTTGCCGGCCAATTCCAAAACTTCGGCACTTATCAAACGATCATGCAAAACCACATCCGCGCATTCAAACGCGCGCAACGCCTTGAGCGTCAGCAATTCAGGATCGCCCGGACCCGCGCCGACAAAGTCGACATGTCCTGCTCCGTTATGTGAATGCGCGTTCTGCATGTTTGGTTCCGGTTCGTTTGACTTGACCTGCAATATAGGAAATATTCCCGGTATTGCGCCATATGGGTGCATAAATAAGAACAAATGTTCTTTCGACGGCGCGTTGGAGAACGTGGGTTTCGAAACAAAGGAAAAATTGGGATGTCGGTGCGAATTGACGACACAGATCGGAAAATTCTGGTTGAGCTGCAGCGCGATGCCAGCCAATCACTGGACGAAATTGCCGCGCGTGTTGGCAGTTCGAAGACCCCGGTCTGGAACCGAATCCGCAAGCTGAAGGGGGCCGGTGTGATCGGTCAACAGACCGTCTTGCTGGATGCCGAGGCACTGGGTTTTGAAGCGACGTTCTTCGTTCTTATACGCACGTCCGAACACGAAGCAGACTGGCAGCGCAAATTCCTTAAGGCCCTTCGCGACCGTCCCGAGGTGCAAGAGGCGCATCGTTTGGCGGGTGACATTGACTACATCCTCAAGGTTCGGGTCAAAAATGCGCGGGCTTACGACGAATTCTACCAAACGCTGATCTCGGAAGTGCGGGTTCACAATGTGACCGCACTGCTGTCCATGGAAGAGATCAAATCGACCACAATGCTGCCGCTGAACGCTCTGGTCGCAGAATAATCCTTCAGGTCGTGACCATGAGGCGGGTCAACCCGTGAAAGTGGTACGTGTTGGAATAGTCCGGATCGCCCTCTAGGCGCAGGGACGGGCAATGATCAAATAGGGTTTTGAGGGCGATGCGAATCTCGAGGCGCGCCAGTGGCGCGCCGACGCAGAAATGCAGCCCTGCGCCAAAGCTGGTATTTGTTACGACGTCTCGGCTGGGTAAGAACTGATTTGGATCGGCCCAAACGGAAGGGTCGCGGTTTGCAGCGCCAAGCAACAAGGCGACCTCATCGCCGCGTTTGAAGCTGTGGCCGAAAAGATCAACCTGCTCATAGGCGTAGCGTGTGAACATGTGTAAGGGCGGGTCATATCTGAGGATCTCCTCAACGGTGCCGTCAATCCGGTTCTCATCCAATACGTCTGGCCTTGTTTCGGTCTGAAGCAGTGTCTTCACGCCATTTCCCAACGCATGGACCGTCGCCTCATGTCCGGCATTCAACAAAAGCACACAAGTCGCAATCAATTCGTCCCGCGATAGCTTTTCGCCGTCTTCCTCGGCTGCGATCAGCTTTGTGATCAGATCTGGACCCGGCTCGACGCGGCGCAGGTCGATATAATTGCTTAGGAACTCAGTGAACTGCGCTGATGCCTGCACTGCCCGGTCTTCGGTCTGGCGGGTTCGGTTTGCCTGGTACATCGCGACCATATCGTGGGACCATTGCAGAAGGTCAGGGGCCATATGCTCGGGTACGCCCAGCAACCGGCAAATGGTGATCACCGGCACCTGCGTGCAATATGTCTGCAGCAGATCGAACGGTTCGTCGGGAAATTCGTGGATAAGGTCGCGGCACAGTTGTTCGATGTCTGGGGTCATCGCGGCAATAGAGCGGGACGTAAAGGCCCTTATGACCAGACTACGCAATCGCGTGTGGCGCGGAGGTTCCAGTTCGAGAAGAGAATGATCCTCGATCGCCTGCCAAGCTGCCAGATGATCGGGGCCGGGGGTTTGCAATTCGGTTGGCTTCTCGCGCCCAAATCGTCGATCTTTCAGTAATGTCTGAACGGCTCTGTGCGATACTGCGGCAACCTTGTTGTAGTCTTCCCAGAAAAACAGGTCTCCGAACCTGCGCGCATGGTCATAAAAAGGATAGGGGTCCTGAACGAATACGGGATCAACCGGCGACTGCGAGATTTTCTTCATGCCGCGCAGACTTGCCATAGGCCGCGCTGAATGCAAGACCCTAGGATATGCACAGAGCATTCGTCGTCATAGGTTTTCTGTTCTCGGTCGCGCTGCTGTCGGCGGGCGTCTGGTCCTACGGGTTCAGGCAGGCGTTGTCGCAGCTTAGCGAGAAGGCCGAGGCCGATTTGGAACTGGCCGCGGACCGGTTAAGCACTCAGATGCAGGTCTATCAGGAATTGGCCGTTCTGATGGCGGGCCATCCTGCGCTGGCTACGCTGGACACACCCTCACAACGTCAGGCGGCACAAGCCATGTTGCTGGACGTGGCCGATAAGACAGCTGCCGTCAACATGTTATATCTGGACCGCAATGGTCGGGTTCTGACCGCTGCACAGCCGATCGCGCAGGGCAGTCTGGCGGGTCACCCAGCGTTCGAACGCGCATTGCAGGGCGCTTTGGGGAGTGCGCACGGGGTCCTTCCCGAAAGCGGTGCGCGCATTTATTCTTACGCAGCACCGACATTTGATGCATTGGGTCGGGTGCAAGGGGCCTTGATGGTCGTCGCCGATGTTCAGGATGTCGAACAAACATGGCGCGGCAGTACCGAGGCCGTTTTCTTTGTGGATTCCGAAGGGGTGGTCTTTATCTCGAACCGGTCCGACCTTCTGTTCTGGTATCGGTCCGAGGGTCAGCAGGGCCTGTCTCCGCCAGAAGGGAATGCGACCGATTTCGCCTCGACCATGATCGGTGGGCACGAGCTTTGGCGATTGGGGTGGGGCAGGTATCTGCCTGAACGTGCGCTGCACCTGACGCTTGATTTGCCCGTGATCGACATGACGGCCGAGGTTTTGGTCGATGTAGCTCCGGCGCGGCGTTTGGCGGGGCTGCAGGCTGCCGCGGTAGCTGCGATCTGTTTTGCTTTTGGTGCCTTGTTGTTCCTGGCGACGGAGCGGCGCAGGACGCTGGCGCAGGCCAATGTCGTTCTGGAAAGTCGTGTTGCGCAGCGAACCCGTGCTCTGACGGCTGCCAACACCGCTCTCAGGCGCGAAGTTCATGAGCGGCAAGAGGCTGAAACCGCATTAAAGAAAGCCCAGGCCGAGCTGATACAGGCCGGAAAACTAAGCGCATTGGGGCAGATGTCCGCCGGGATCAGCCACGAACTAAACCAGCCGCTCATGGCGATCCAGCAATTTGCCGATAATGGCACAGCATTTTTGTCGCGTGGGCGCGAGGGGCGTGCGGCTGAAAATCTGACACGCATATCGGACATGGCGGCGCGGATGGCGCGCATCATCAAAAACCTTCGGGCCTTTGCCCGAAACGAAAGTGAACCTATGGGTAAGGTCGACTTGGTTCAGGTGATCGAAACGGCTGTCGAACTGACCGATGCGCGCCTGCGGTCCGAAGGGGTCGAACTGGAATGGCAGCTGCCTTCTGGTCCTGTTTTTGCTTGGGGCGGCGAGGTGCGGCTTGTTCAGGTGTTTGTGAACCTGATCAACAACGCCGCCGATGCCATGAGCCAGCAGGATGACAAGTTGATCAATATTGCGATCGAGACGGGTGACAAACTGGCGGTCACGGTGCGCGATATCGGCCCAGGTATCGAAAACACTGAAAAACTGTTCGAGCCGTTCTATACCACCAAGGCTGTGGGATCGTCCGAGGGGATGGGGTTGGGCCTCTCGATCTCTTACGGGTTGGTCCAGAGTTTTGGTGGTAACATCCGTGGAACCAACGCGCAGACAGGGGCGATGTTCACGGTCGAGCTTGAGTATTACCGGGAAGATGAGGTCGCATGACACGAAAGGTCCTTTTGGTCGATGACGATGCGGCGGTGCGCGAGGCTTTGGCCCAAACGCTGGAGCTGGCGGATTACGCGCCCGTGACTGCTGGGTCTTTCGTAGCCGCCAAGGATCACATTCGGGCTGATTTTGCAGGTGTTATCGTGTCGGACATCAGGATGCCCGGACGTGACGGGTTTCACCTGTTGAACTACGCGCGTGAGGTTGATGCCGATCTGCCGGTGATCTTGTTGACTGGCGAAGGTGATGTCCCCATGGCCGTTCGTGCGATGGGGACAGGTGCATTTGATTTTCTCGAAAAACCATGCGCTGCCTCGGACTTGCTCGAGGTTCTGGAACGCGCACAGGCGGCGCGGCGACACGTTCTGGAACAGCGTGCCTTGAAAACTGAGTTGGAAAAAGGAGATCCAGCCGCGCGGCTTCTGTTCGGCCTGTCTGCGCAAGCCGAGCGGCTTAGGGAACGGGTTCGTACGGTTGCCCGGACAGGGGTAGAGGTTCTCGTGACCGGCCCCGCAGGCAGCGGCATTTCAAAGGTGGCTGAAGTGGTGCATTTGATGTCTCCGCAATCGCAAGGCCCGTTTGTCAAGCGCCCTGCCTCGGGGTTGACGGTGCAGGAGTTACGACATGTTTGTGAGGACGCCGCGGGGGGCTCATTGTTTTTGGATGAGATTTCGGCGATGCCGACTGAAACCCAGTACGCTGCCCTTGAAATCGTCGAGCAAGGGGTCGGCGCGCGTATCATCGCCGGAACCACTGCTGATCTCGCGCGCTTGTCTGATGCGGGACAGTTTCATGCCGACCTTTTCTATCGTTTGGACGTGATGCGGGTTCGGATACCGTCGCTTGCTGAACGCCCCGAGGATATTCCGGTGATCTTTCGCCACTATGTTGCACAAGCGGCCGAGCAGGCCGGGATTGCTGCACCGGATATCACGTCGGAACATTTGGCGTCATTGATGACGCAGGACTGGCCGGGCAATGCGCGATCCCTGATGTCAGCGGCCATGCGGTTTGTTCTTGGGATGCCGGACGAGGTCGCTTCGGCCGCTGAGCTGGGGCTGAGTGAGCAGATGGCCCAAGTCGAACGTTCGCTTTTGATTGCATCTTTGGGGCGCCACAATGGCAAGGCCTCGGACGCGGCCAAAGCGCTAAAACTGCCGCGTAAGACCTTCTACGACAAACTAGCGCGTTATGGCATTCGCCCCGAGGATTACCGAAGGTAGGTTCTCCCGCCGCCTGTCACTCCATTTTCATGCAATTCAAGGCTTTGGGCGTGGCAGTCCGCTGGTGCGGACTGCGGTGGCGCAGGTGTTGTCGGGTGATTCTAATCGTACGATTCGAAATATGTGCGAAAATCCGCACAAAGGCAGATTTCCTTGTGTGGAATTTCGCACGTAGTCCAGGTTGGTTCACGGCAGACTTAGTTGAAACGCTGATACGTGTAATAAAAACAATGGTTTAAAACGAAGCGCGCGCATCCCCAACAAAAAGTTGAGCGGTGGCAGGCGATTCGGTTCACTGCCCGGCATAAGGCGCCTTGGCGGCGCTCTTGAGAAGTTTCTGAGAAGTCTGGGAGGAAAAGACAGATGAAATTCCTGACAACAGCCGCGACAGCAGTTGCTCTGACTGTGACGGCAACTGCCGGTATGGCAGCGTGTGACGATGGTGAGATCGTGGTGAAGTTCGCTCACGTGACGAACACCGACAAGCACCCCAAGGGTATAGCAGCGTCGCTGCTTGAGCAGCGTGTGAACGATGAAATGAATGGCGTCATGTGTATGGAGGTTTTCCCTAACTCGACCCTCTATAATGACGACAAGGTCCTTGAGGCTATGTTGCAGGGCGATGTTCAGCTAGCTGCGCCGTCGCTGTCCAAGTTTGAAAAATTCACCAAGCAATTCCGGCTATTTGACCTGCCGTTCATGTTCAAGAACATCGATGCAGTGGATGCGTTCCAAGCCTCGGCCGACGGTCAGGCCATGAAGGACAGCATGCAGCGCCGCGGCCTGCAGGGATTGGCGTTCTGGCACAATGGCATGAAGCAGATGTCCGCCAACAAGCCACTGGAAACACCGGCAGATGCTAATGGTCTGAAGTTCCGCGTGCAGTCGTCGGACGTGCTGGTCGCGCAAATGGAAGCGATCGGTGGTAGCCCGCAGAAGATGGCGTTCTCGGAAGTGTATGGCGCTCTGCAGCAGGGTGTTGTGGATGGCCAGGAAAACACCTGGTCGAACATCTATGGCAAGAAGTTCTTCGAGGTGCAGGACGGTATCACCGAAACCAACCACGGTATCATCGACTATCTGGTCGTGACCTCGGTTGACTGGCTGGACAGCCTGGACCCCGAAGTGCGCGATCAATTCCTGACGATCCTGGGTGAAGTCACCGAGACGCGCAACAAAGAAGCCTTTGCAGTCAACGAAGCGGCCAAGCAGTCGGTTATCGACGCTGGTGGCACCATCCGTGAATTGAACGCTGAACAGCGTCAGGCTTGGGTCGATGCCATGAAGCCTGTTTGGGACAAATTCGCTGGTGATGTAGGCCAAGACAAAATCGACGCCGCTCAGGCGATCAACGCCGGGTTCTGATCCGGATCGCCGCGCGTCGGGGGACTGGGGAGTTATCGACGCGCAGGCCGGGCGGGCCGCATCAGGCCCGCCCCAATCAATCATCCTAAAAATGTGGGGACAGAGAGATGTCTGGTGCGAATCCCGGCCAAGGCGGGCTGATCGACCATATCGAGGAAACCCTGATCGCGGTGTTGCTTGGCCTGATGACGGCTGTGACGTTTGCCAACGTGATCGCGCGGTTTGCCTTTAATTCCAATATCCTGTGGGCACTTGAAATGACCGTGTTCATGTTCGGGTGGCTGGTGCTGCTTGGCGCGTCTTATGCGGTCAAGAAACATGCGCATCTGGGCGTTGATGCGATCCTTAACATGCTGCCACCTGCACCGCGCCGTGTGCTGGCTCTGATCGCAGTGGCTTGCTGTCTGGTCTTTTCGTTGCTGTTGCTGAAGGGGTCGTATGACTATTGGGCTGTGTTTGCGGATCTGCCACCCACGTCGGGGCGCTGGTTCCCAACCGGGTTTGATACCGGGGCGCGCAGTCAGAGTTTTTATGAGGTTGACGATATTCCGATGGTCGCGCCGCTGCGCTTTCTGGAAGACCTGATCAACTATGGTGAAGGGTACGAGAAAATCCCAAAGGTCATTCCGTATCTGGTGCTGCCCGTATCCATGCTGTTGCTGGTGATCCGGTTTACGCAAGCCGCCATTCAAATCTGGCGCGGAGAGGCCGACCGCCTTGTCGCCAGCCACGAAGTCGAGGACGAGATCGAAGAAGTCCGCGCACAACAAGGGGTGCATGACTAATGGACGTCGTTCTTCTTTTCTCAATGGTCATTGGCTTGCTGCTGATCGGTGTTCCGATTGCGGTGGCGCTTGGCCTCAGTTCGACCCTGTTCCTGCTGATCTATTCTGACAGTTCGCTGGCCTCGGTCGCAGGCACACTGTTCGAGGCATTCGAGGGCCATTTCACCTTGTTGGCGATCCCGTTCTTTATCCTCGCGTCGTCCTTCATGACGACGGGTGGTGTGGCGCGGAGGATTATCCGGTTCTCGATTGCCTGTGTGGGGCATCTTCCGGGTGGTTTGGCGATTGCGGGTGTGTTTGCCTGTATGTTGTTTGCGGCGCTGTCAGGCTCGTCCCCGGCGACCGTGGTGGCCATCGGCTCCATCGTGATCGCGGGCATGCGTCAGGTGGGGTATTCCAAGGAATTCGCCGCTGGTGTGATCTGTAACGCTGGTACTCTGGGCATCCTGATCCCGCCGTCGATCGTGATGGTCGTCTATGCGGCCGCCGTTGAGGTGTCGGTCGGGCGCATGTTCCTTGCAGGCGTTATTCCAGGCTTGATGGCGGGTCTGATGCTGATGATCACCATCTATGTCATGGCCAAGGTCAAGAACCTGCCCAAAGGCGATTGGAAAGGGTGGGGTGAGATCTTTGCCTCGGCGCGCGAGGCCGGATGGGGCCTGTTCCTTATCGTCATCATTCTGGGTGGTATCTATGGCGGTATCTTCACCCCGACCGAGGCGGCAGCCGTCGCTGCGGTGTACTCTTTCCTGATTGCCAGCTTTGTCTACAAAGATATGGGGCCGCTCAGCACCGAAGAGGGCCAGCAGAACCTGCCTTTGATCAAAAAGCCTTATGCGCTGGTAACCGCGTTCTTTCACCCGGACACCAAGCATACGCTGTTCGAGGCCGGCAAGCTGACTGTCACGCTGCTGTTCGTGATCGCCAACGCGCTGATCCTGAAACACGTTCTGACGGACGAGCAAGTGCCACAGCACATCGCTAGCGCAATGTTGTCTGCAGGTCTGGGTCCTGTGACTTTCCTGATCGTGGTGAACGTGATCCTTCTGATCGGTGGTCAGTTCATGGAGCCCTCGGGCCTGCTGGTCATCGTCGCACCGCTGGTGTTCCCGATTGCCATCGAGCTGGGAATCGACCCAATCCATCTGGGCATCATCATGGTGGTCAACATGGAGATCGGGATGATTACACCTCCGGTCGGGTTGAACCTGTTCGTGACTTCGGGCGTGGCCGGGATGCCGATGATGAGCGTTGTGAAAGCGGCGTTGCCGTTCTTGGCCGTGCTGTTCGTCTTCTTGATCATGGTGACGTACATACCGTGGATATCGACCTTCCTGCCCAACACCTTCATGGGGCCAGAGATCATAACGAACTAAAGAAAAAGGCCGGACCCTCTTGGGCCCGGCCTTTCTTCTTACGTGCTGTATTTCTGTAGATATGTCTCAACCCAGCCAATGCTGCCAAAGCCACGGCGGCGCTTCGTTCCCCATTCCCCGACATTCTGCCCCGCCAGCTCAAGCGCTTTCGGGTTTCCTTTGAAGATAACGATTTTAGGGCGTTTTGGCAGGTTGCGGTACTTTCGGAAAATCAGATTGAACGGCCAATAGGGGACCAGGTGTATTATCCCGATACACCAATCCTTCGGGTAGCACCGACGCCGCCACGCCCGCCCTGAGATATAGTCCTGATCATTCTTGTAAGCCTTCAGGTCGCGGGCCGCGTCAAAGTCATCATACAAGTGGAACTGCTTCCTGGGTATAAATCCGACCACAGAAGAAGTCCCACGTGTGACCAGGTTCATAAGCCCCGGAACACGATCCCAGAACGCTGCGGGTATCGCACGCCACACAAAGGCGCGAAACTTAGGCATAAGGTAAAGCCCGCCGCGTTCACGTACGCTGAGCAACAGGGGCGTGAGTTCACCGGTTACTAAGAGATCGAGGTCAAGGAACAGCGCTGTTTCGTAGCCTTGCACAATCCGTCTGTCGAACATAAGCAATTTGGGCCATTTACCGTGAACCCATTCCGACTGATCCAATTGGGGAAAGGACAGGGCGCGCGTCTTGATGGCGGGATCAAGCCCGGTGGTGTCATCTGTGATGCAAATGACGTCATGGTCTACGGGCAAATGATCGCGGACAGCCGCGAACAGCATGTTGACATCATGCGCACTGAACGGCGTACCCCATTTCATGCACGGAACACAGGCTTTGCCAGAGGTTTCCGTCAGCAGGTTTCCATCCGTTTTGTTACGGCCACCGCGCGACTTCAAGTTCGCGGTGTAAAAATGCGATTTCTGCATCTTTAGAGGCGGGATGTGACGGTCAGGCTACAGTTTTGTGAAAGAAATGCTCTTGAATGAGGGATTTTTAGTGCCCAGATTGAGGGCCGAGGACGACCTCATCTAAACCTGTGTATCGTTCGGGACGACTCGAAGATATGAGAGGTGTCCCAATGCCTTGGATTTTTCTTCTGTTCGCCGGTGTTCTCGAGATTGGCTGGGCTGTTGCCATGAAGCAATCTGCCGGTTTCACCCGTCTTTGGCCAACCGCCATTATGGGTGTTTCCATGGTCGCATCGTTCGGACTTTTGGCTTTGGCAATGCGTGATCTGCCACTTGGCACAGCCTACACGATTTGGACCGGAATTGGGGCCATCGGTGCTTTTGCCGTTGGCGTTGTCTTTCTGGGCGAGGCCGTGACAGCCCCGCGCCTTATCGCAGCCGCCCTGATTGTGGCCGGTTTGGTTACCATGAAACTGGCGTAGTCTCAGGCGTTCTGCAATGCGTCGATAATGCCGGAAAAGTCGTTAGCCTTAAGGCTGGCGCCACCAACCAAGGCACCATCCACGTTGGATACGGCAAAGATATTCGCCGCATTGCCGGGCTTGACTGACCCGCCGTAAAGCAACCGGACGGACCGCCCCACGCCTTCGCCAAACCGCCGTTCCAGACGCGCACGGATAAAGTCGTGGACTTCTCCGATTTCGTCCAATGTGGGAACTTTTCCCGTGCCGATGGCCCAAATGGGTTCATAGGCTACGATCAGGTTCTCGCCGGTGGATTGGTCCGGGATCGAGCCCGACATCTGGCCGCCAATGATGTCCAGCGTGTTGGCCGCTTCGCGCTGTTCAAGGCTTTCACCGACGCAGATGATGGCCTTTAGGCCAGCATCCATAACGGCACGCGCTTTGGCGCGAACATCTTCGTTCTGTTCGGCGTGATCTTCGCGCCGTTCAGAGTGGCCAAGGATCACCATTGATGCCCCGGCATCCATCAGCATCTGGGCGCTTATGTCGCCAGTATGGGCGCCGGATGACGCGGTATGACAGTCCTGACCGCCGATCATGATCCCGGCTTCACCGACCGTTTGCGCGGCACGGTGTATCAGCGTTGCGGGTGGACAAATCAGCACATCAACTGATGGGGAAGGGTAGGTCCTTGACAGCGCCTCCAACTCGGCTAAATCCGCAGCCGTTCCGTTCATCTTCCAATTCCCTGCCGCAAGCTTGCGCCGCATCATAGGATCCCCCATTTAAGCTATTGTTTGCACATCGGATAGCACCGTGCGGACACACTGACAATTCTGGTTGCGGATTAGCTGCCAAAACGGCACAACTCCCGCGCAATTTCCGAGGCCCTCATGATCAACAACCTGGACCTAGAAAAACTGGACCGACGCGAGCCCGATGAGTTGGCCCGCCTGCTGCACGCAATCGGTGAGGTGGGTTTCCTGACTGTGTCCAATACAGGCTTGGATGCATCACGGTGCACGTCGGTCATTGAAGCCTATCGAAAGTTCTTTCACTTACCCGAGGCCCAGAAAGCGCGCGTTGATATGGCTAAGACTGGGGCAAACCGAGGGTGGGGCGCTTCACAATCCGAACAGGTCGACCCGAATGCCAACCCCGACTTCAAAGAGGTTTTTGACTGCGGATACGAACTACCAGCAGGAAACCTCTATGCAGCCAAGGACCTGAGCGTTTATGCGCCGAACCAATGGCCCGAGGCGCGGGCCGGCTTCCAAGATACCATCCAGCCCTACTACACCGACGCCAGTGCAGTCGCGATGCGCGTTCTAAGGGCAATCGCTGTGGCCCTGGGTCGAGATGCAGCCAGCTTCGACAGCGCATTTGAAACGCCCATGGCCTTGCTGCGCGGCAATTACTACCCTCAGCGCCCCGCTTGGGCAGGGCATCAGGATTTTGGAATCGGCGCACACACTGACTATGGGTGTCTGACACTGTTGGCGACAGATGGTACCGCTGGGCTAGAGGTTCAAATGCCTGATGGAAAATGGGAACCGGCCGAAGCCCGACCCGGAACCTTCATTATCAACTTTGGTGAAATGCTGGAATTCTGGACCGACGGTCGGGTCAAAGCCACGTTGCACCGGGTGGTAGGAGGGTCTGAAGAACGGATCTCGGTGCCGCTGTTCTTCAATCCGTCCTACGACACAAATGTTGCTCCGCCGAATTCAGACAAGGTTATTCGTGCCGGAGAACACCTGACGACGCGGTTCAACGAAACCTATGTTCACCTGAAAGAAGCGTCTTAACGCTGGGCCGAGAGCGTTTCGTCAAACTTGATCGACTCGCCGCAACCGCAGGCATCGACAACGTTAGGGTTGCGGAACTTGAAGCCGGATTCCAGCAGCGAAACCTCATAGTCGATCTCGGTTCCGAACAGAAACATCTGTGCCATAGGGGCGATCATCACCCGTGCGCCATCCTGTTCTACGACCTCGTCATTGGCATCGGCTTCGTCCACGTAGTCCATGGTGTATTCCATGCCTGCGCAGCCACCTTTCTTGACACCGATGCGCAGCCCGGCATGTCCACCTGATTTCATCAGGCTCACAATCTGGGTCGCAGCTTTCGGTGTGATCGTCACCGCTTGTTTCCCGGGAATGCCGAACATGTTGGTCTCCGTTATCGCGCGTTATCTTCAATTTAGTGCTTAGGCGAAACAGTCTCAAGACATAGCAGCCGTGCTTACCTAACTTTTCCAGTAAGGTTGCCGTCAGACGGAACCCAAGCTTGCGTTCAGACAATGGGTCGGCCTAGCCTGCGAACAGGGTATGGCAGTGGATAATGAAAGGTGCATGGACATGCATAAACTCTCCAAGGTGTTGAAGGCGGGCCTGTTTATCTCGATTGCAATAGTGGTCGCAGGCGTTGCATCCGCAGCTGTGGACGGCAAGCGGCACCCGGTAAACTGTGCGACGGCCGAAGGCGACTTACGCGCCATCGCAGCAGAAAAGAAACATGCACAGGACCAGCAAGTTGAAAGTGTCGTGTCGATATTGCCCGCAGGTGCGTTGTTGGGGCTGGTGACCGGGACGGAGAAGAAGCGGCTATCAATGCTTTCAGGCGACTACGTCAAAGCGCTGGACGAAAGGGCCGCCGAGATCAGAACAACCTGCGACGTCAAATAAAAAACCGCCCGGTCAGACGGGCGGTTTTTCGGCAAGATATCAGATCGTTCTTACATGAAGCCCAGCTCTAAACGGGCTTCGTCTGACATCATCTCCATTCCCCAGGGGGGTTCCCAAGTTAGTTCGACATCGACTTCCTTGACGCCCGCAACCGGCTCGACGGCTTCGACGATCCAGCCGGGCATTTCGCCTGCTACCGGGCAACCCGGTGCAGTCAGGGTCATGATCACTTTCACCGCGTTCTCGCCGGAAATGTCGATGGTATAGATCAAACCCAGATCATAGATGTTAACTGGAATTTCAGGGTCATAGACTGACCGGCAGGCCTCGACCACTGCGTCATACAGGGGGTGCTCAATTGTCGAAGGCGCAATCAATGGCGTGCCTTCAAACTGTTCGCTGGGGTGAGTCATTCGTGCCTCGGGTCTGTTTCCTGAGCTTTTATATAGGGAAAGCTATGGGCAGCGTCCAGAGGTGGCGTGGTGCCCAAAGCGGGCACCAGTGGGTTCATTCGTTGATGTCGTGCCGAAAGGTCTTCACTTGACCGTGGGGCAGGGCGAACATCCGTCGCAGAACCAGCCATGCTATCAGCGACAATGCAGCAAAGATCAGCAGCAGAACCGGCAGGGACGGCGCCACACCTGGGATGATCAGCAACAACCCAGTGATTGCCGCGCCGATTGCGAAGCCCAGAAAGATGAATCCCGGCAGCACAATCTCGAGGATGCCGAGGGCCAATGCCCCCGCCAACCAAATCCACCATGTCAGCCAGAACGGGTCTGCCATTACTTGCCTCCCTTCAGCATCTTAAAGGCATCGCCAAATGCTTCCAATGCATTTGCAGGCACAACGATTGTCTGCGAACCATTGCCAGCGCCCAGCGCGTTCAGCGCTTCGACCTGTTTCAACGCCACCTGGTATTGCGCAGCCTCGATACCATTGTCCTGAATGGCCTTGGCCACAACACCGGTTGCATACGCTTCGGCTTCAGCTTCAATACGACGAGCTTTGGCGGTTTGCTCGGCCGCATACAGCTCGGCGTCGGCGTTCAATTCGACAGCGCGTTTTTGCCCCTCGGCCTCGGTGACCTGTGCCCGACGGGCGCGTTCGGCGTTCAACTGCTGCAACATCGCATCGCGCGTCGCCTGATCCAGATTCACATCCAGAATCTCGGCACGGGTCACCTCGATGCCCCAGTCATCTACGGCAGTTTCCACACTTTCCTGAATGCGGTTGATCAACTGTGCACGGTTCGACTGAACCTCATCCAGGTCCATTTTGCCGATCTCGGCCCGGACGATCCCAGCCACAGTGGTGGCAATCGCACCATCTACATCGCGGATGCGGTAGACGGTCTTTTCAGGCTCAAGAATGCGGTAAAAGACCGAGGTGTCGATTTGCACCAACACGTTGTCCTTAGTAATCGCGTCTTGCGTCGCATTGGGCAATTGGCGTTCCAGAATGGATATCTTGTGACGTGCAACATCAAGAAACGGAACAATAAAGTTGATACCCGGTCCAAGGACCGAATGCAGGCGGCCAAAGCGTTCAATCACGTATTTTTCCGACTGAGGCACGATTTTAATGCCTTTGAAGATAACAACGACAATCAGAACGGCGCCAAGAACGAAAATGATGTTCGACGAAAGCAATCCTATAATCTGGTCTTCGGTCATATCTGTCCTCTCATTATTGTGTACTATAGTATACATTTGGGGATTGACTTGCCCAATTTCAAGTCAGGTATGGCGGGTATAGGATTAGATTCAAATCTATGAACGTTCGGATGTAAGGGGGAAATTTCCGAATGTGGCCGCTTTGCATCCCTTGGTGATTGCGCTATCGGACGTGCATGAAACTTATTATCGACACCGATCCCGGCATCGACGACGCCATGGCCATATCTTATGCGGCGGCGGCCTCGGAAATTGATCTATTGGGGCTGACCACCGTTTTCGGCAACACGCATGTTCACCAATCCAGCCGAAATGCGCGTTACCTTTTGCATCGACTGGCTGTAGAAGCACCGGTCGCCGAAGGTGCGCCTTTCGCGCTGGGTAGGACCGATCACGCGCCATCCGAGCGTGTTCATGGTCCCGAAGGCTTTGGTGACTTAACGGATATTCCAGAGGTAGGGACAAACCATTCGCTGGACGCCGCCGCATTCCTTGTGGAAATGGCGAAAGCGCATCGTGGTGAATTGGTGGTCTGTGCCGTGGGACCGCTGACCAACATCGCTGCGGCAATGCGCTTGGACCCCGAGTTTTCAGGCAACATCAAGCGGTTGGTCATTATGGGTGGGGCCGTGTTTTGCCCAGGTAACATTACCGAACACGCCGAGGCTAACATTTACCACGACGCTGCAGCAGCGGATGAGGTGTTCTCTTCGCCTCCGGATACTGTTCTGGTCGGCTTAGATGTCACGCTTAAAACCCTTTACGAAACCGCCGATTTCGAAGCGTTGGCGAGACGATCTACGGATATTGGCGGGTTCTTGCGGGATATCTCTCGGTTCTATCTCAATTTCTACAAGGAAATTGGGGGTCTTGAGGGGTGTGGGCTCCACGACTCCACGGCTGTGATCGCCTGTACGCATGATGGGATGTTCGACATGGTTGACACCGGGGTGAAAGTTACCACAACTGGCTCTGAAATCGGTGCCACGCGCCCCGACCCCTCTCGCCCGCCAATCCGAGTTTGCCGCGATGTGGATGGGGCAGGGGTTGTGCAGCTGTTCACCGAGCGCGTCGCCTCTCTTCCTTGACGGGTTGCATTGGGCGCGCGGATCGGGCAAACGCTGCCCGGTTCAGCGACCCCGAGGCACCGAATGACCGAACGTTTCTCTTTTGACCTGAAGGCCACCGATGGCAAAGCCAGAACCGGAGTAATCCACACTCCGCGTGGTGAAGTGCGTACTCCGGCCTTCATGCCGGTCGGAACGGCGGCGACGGTCAAGGCGATGATGCCGGAAAGCGTACGTGCGACGGGTGCGGACATTCTGCTGGGCAACACCTATCACCTGATGTTGCGTCCCACCGCCGAGCGGATCGACCGCTTGGGCGGATTGCATAAATTCATGAATTGGGATCGTCCGATTTTGACGGATTCGGGCGGCTTTCAGGTCATGTCGCTTGCCGGGTTGCGCAAGTTGACCGAAAAGGGTGTGACGTTCAAATCGCATATTGACGGCTCCAAGCACGAGTTGACGCCGGAACGGTCGATGGAGATTCAGCGGCTTTTGGGCTCGGATATTGTTATGTGCTTTGACGAATGCCCTGCGTTGCCTGCTGACCGAGACCGGATTGCCTCGTCCATGCGGCTGTCGATGCGATGGGCGCAGAGATCCCGTGATGCCTTTGGCGACCGTCCGGGCCATGCGCTGTTCGGCATTCAGCAAGGCGGGCTAGAGCAGGATTTTCGCGAAGAATCTGCCGAAGCGTTGAAGGAAATCGGCTTTGAAGGTTACGCCGTCGGTGGACTGGCTGTAGGTGAAGGGCAAGAGGCCATGTTCGATGTGCTGGACTTTGCGCCGGATATGCTGCCAGTCGACAAGCCGCGCTACCTCATGGGCGTCGGCAAACCCGATGATATCGTAGGCGCGGTTGCACGCGGTATTGACATGATGGACTGTGTTCTACCCTCGCGTTCCGGCCGAACAGGGCAGGTGTTTACGCGGTATGGTGTGGTGAACATCAAAAACGCCCGTCACGCCGACGATCCGCGACCGCTGGACGAACAATGCAAATGCCCGGCTTGCTCGAATTATTCCCGCGCGTATCTTCACCACGTGTTCCGTTCGAACGAGATGATCTCGGGGATGCTGCTAACGTGGCACAATCTGCATTATTTCCAGGATATCATGCAGGGAATGCGCGACGCCATTGCAACTGGAACATTCGAGGCATGGCAGGCCGAGTTCCACGCGCAGCGCGCTCAGGGCGATATTGAACCGATTTGATGCCGCACATTGCGTCAGTTGTGTTAAAATCGGTGGATATTCCGGCGCGGTGCCTTGCAGTCCGAAAAACCTCGGGTCATTCTGGATCACGACATACGGCGATGAGGTTGAAATGGGGTATTTGAACCCCACCTTAATCGTCCAAACAGGAGACGGTCGGGCGTTGCCTTAATAGGGACCAGTACCGTCTTGCCAATGATAAGGATTGAGCATGCAAGAGCCTCTGAATTCCTCATACCCGGTGCTTCCGCTGCGCGATATTGTGGTTTTTCCACATATGATCGTGCCGCTGTTCGTGGGTCGGGAAAAATCTGTTCGCGCACTGGAAGAAGTGATGCAGGACGACAAGCAGATTTTGCTGTCCAGCCAGATTGACCCAGGTGACGATGATCCCTCGATTGATGGGATTTACCGGTCGGGTGTGCTGGCCAATGTTTTGCAACTACTTAAACTGCCCGACGGCACCGTGAAAGTGCTGGTCGAAGGTCAGGCGCGGGTGCAGATCACCGAATTTTTGGAAAACGAAGATTTCTTCGAAGCTCGTGCCGAATATCTGACCGAGATTCCCGGTGACGTGACGACGACCGAGGCGCTGCTGCGCACCGTCGCGGATGAGTTCGAGCGTTACGCCAAAGTCCGCAAGAACATCCCCGAAGAAGCGCTGACCGCCGTTGGTGAAACCACCGAGCCTGCCAAGCTGGCCGACCTAGTTTCGGGCCATCTGGGCATTGAGGTCGAGCAAAAGCAGGAACTGCTTGAGACGCTCTCGGTTAGTGAGCGGCTGGAAAAGGTCTATGGCCTCATGCAGGGCGAGATGTCGGTTCTTCAGGTCGAGAAAAAGATCAAGACCCGCGTCAAATCTCAGATGGAGAAAACGCAGCGCGAATACTACCTGAATGAACAGATGAAAGCCATTCAGAAGGAACTTGGCGATGGCGAGGACGGCAGCAATGAAGTTGCCGAACTGGAAGAGAAAATCGCCGAGACCAAGCTGTCGAAAGAAGCGCGCGAAAAGGCCGAAGGTGAGCTGAAGAAGCTCAAGAACATGTCGCCCATGTCGGCCGAAGCCACCGTTGTGCGCAACTATCTGGACTGGATTCTGGCACTGCCGTGGGGCACCAAATCCCGCGTCAAAAAAGATCTGGGTCGCGCGCAGGACATTCTGGATGCCGATCACTACGGCCTTGAAAAGGTCAAGGAACGGATCGTCGAGTACCTTGCGGTTCAGCAGCGTTCGAAAAAGCTGAAGGGCCCGATCTTGTGCCTTGTTGGCCCTCCGGGTGTGGGTAAAACGTCTTTGGGTAAGTCGGTCGCCAAAGCCACGGGGCGCGAGTTCATTCGCATCTCGTTGGGCGGTGTGCGCGACGAATCCGAAATCCGCGGCCACCGTCGGACCTATATCGGGTCGATGCCCGGTAAGATCATTCAGGCTTTGAAAAAGGCGAAAACCACTAACCCGCTGATCTTGCTCGATGAGATCGACAAGATGGGGCAGGATTTCCGTGGCGACCCGGCTTCGGCCATGCTTGAAGTGTTGGACCCGGAACAGAACAGCACGTTCATGGACCACTATCTTGAGGTCGAATATGACCTGTCCAACGTGATGTTCCTGACCACGTCGAACAGTTACAACATGCCTGGGCCTCTGCTGGATCGGATGGAGATCATTCCACTGGCTGGCTATACCGAGGAAGAGAAATCCGAGATCGCCAAGCAGCACCTGATCAGCAAGCAGGTCAAGAACCACGGCCTGAAGGCTAAGGAATTTGAGCTGACCGATGACGCGCTGCAATCCATTATCCGCACCTATACCCGCGAGGCAGGCGTGCGGAATCTGGAACGCGAGATCGCCAAGGTTGCCCGGAAGTCGCTGACCAAGATCATCAAGAAAGAGGCTGAATCCGTTACGGTGACGCCAGACAATCTGGATGACTTCCTAGGTGTACCCAAGTTCCGATACGGCTTGGCCGAACAGGATGATCAGGTCGGTGTTGTCACTGGTCTGGCATGGACCTCTGTTGGCGGCGATTTGTTGCACATCGAGGCGCTGAAACTGCCGGGTAAAGGTCGGATGAAGACCACTGGTAAGTTGGGCGATGTGATGAAGGAATCCATCGATGCAGCCTCGTCCTATGTGCGGTCAATCTCACCGCAGATCGGTGTTAAGCCGCCGAAGTTTGACACACTGGATATCCATGTCCACGTGCCGGATGGGGCGACGCCAAAGGATGGGCCTTCGGCAGGTCTGGCGATGGTCACATCGATCGTTTCCGTGCTGACGGGTATTCCGGTGCGCAAGGACATCGCCATGACCGGCGAAGTTTCGTTGCGCGGTAATGCGATGCCGATTGGTGGTTTGAAGGAGAAACTGCTGGCAGCTCTGCGTGGTGGCATCAAAACGGTTCTGATCCCCGAGGAAAACGAAAAGGATCTGGCCGATATTCCGGATAACGTGAAGGAAGGGCTAGAGATCATCCCGGTCTCGCATGTCTCGGAAGTGCTGAAACAGGCTTTGGTCAGCGAACCAGAGCCGATTGAGTGGGACGAAGCGGCCGAGGAAGCCGCTGCCGCTGCGGCTAAGGCTTCTGATAATTCGGCGGCTTCTGCAACGACACACTAAATTGAGAGTGCTGTGGAAAGGGCGGAGTGAAAACTCCGCCCTTTTTCTATTCGGATTACCAAAGCCCTGGGGCCTTTTGATGAATCGCTAAAAGGAAAAAATGGTGGGTGATAAGAGATTTGAACTCCTGACATCTTCGATGTGAACGAAGCGCTCTACCACTGAGCTAATCACCCGTAAGGCGGCGTATTACAGCGACTTTGAAACTGCTGCAAGTGCCATTTTGGAGGCAAAAGCCCCGAGGTAAACTCGGGGCTTTTGGCTTTAAAGTCCCGGCAAACCCGGAAGTTGGGTCAACACTCCGCGACGACCGAATGTGGTGCCACGGTCGTTGCCAAAGTTTACGCGAACGCCGACAGACACATAGGCTTCGTTTGAGCTGCCCGAAACAAGCGGGGACGAGATATGAGCTACGCCTAGGTTGCCATAAACTTCGGCATTGTCAGCCGCCGCGTAAGACGCGCCAATCGCGAACAGGTTGAAGTCCAGCGCGCCTCCAAAGTTGTCGACGATGTCGAAGCTGGTGCTCAGTTCCCAAGCGTCGGTCAGCTCGGTCTTGGCCGAGATTCCGAACAAGGTGCCATCTAGGTCCGAAGCATTGGTCAGATCCTGGCGTCCCAGGTACCCTTCGATTTCGGCAGGGCCAGCATCAAATCCAGCTTCGATCCCGTAGAACTCGAAATCCGCATCATCTAGGTCTTCCTGGCCGTAGAACAGGCCGAAGGACGCGTTGTTGGCGGTGTGCAAGTTGCCGTGCAAAGTCCAGTTGGTCGCGGTTTCGCTCAGGTCTTGGAATCGCTGTACGCCAAGGTCGAGTTGTGCGCTGAAGGCGCGGCTAAACGCCAATTCCGCAGCGCCGTTTAGGTTGTAGGCATCACCAAAGTCGGTGTCTGTAAATGTCGAGTAATCCAAATTCAGGTAACCACCGGAAATTTCCGCGGCCTGTGCGGCTCCGATTGTTGTTGATGCTGCCAAAAATGCTGCAAATAATACGTTTTTTCACGTTTCTGCTCCGTTTGCTTGTTTTGTTTGCTAAGGGTCACACTATGACCTGATGAGCAGTCGTCGCTTTATCTAGGTGGTGCCTGAATGTGTATCTAAACAGACCGAATTTCAGCCTGTGTGGCGAGGGTGACACAGGTTCAGGTTGTGGAGATCATGAGTCTCCCGTTGGTTTGTCGCCAGTGATCAAAAAGCGGCAGTTTTCTTTGAAACACGCAGAGTAAGGTCGACAGGGTTTCGCAGTAAAATTTCGCAATTCAGAAAAAACTTCAAAACGCCGCTTGACGCTGCCCGAGCGTAGCCATAATACACCCAAACGTTCAGCAACGAACGGGCAGCGGGCGGTTGTAGCTCAGTTGGTTAGAGTACCGGCCTGTCACGCCGGGGGTCGCGGGTTCGAGCCCCGTCAACCGCGCCA
>NZ_JBXWLY010000024.1:0-35646 GCF_059609525.1 Ruegeria sp. YTSC325 | reverse complement strand
GACGATGAATTCATCGATGTCACCTATGTCCAAATCCAAGCATGAGCAACCGAACGACGGTTAACGTGACAACACCACCTCAGCAGCTGGTTGGCCCGATCGTCTTTTCCCGTATAGCGCCACGCGTCAGGCGGGCAGAATATTGTGGTTAAGCCGGAACAGATTTTCCGGATCATACTGCGCCTTGATTTTGGCCAGCCTCATCCCGTTTTCACCGTAGGCACCGGCCATGTGATCGGCCTCATCTTCGGGCATGAAATTGACATAGGCGCTGCCGGTGGCATGGGGCGTCATACGATCATAGAGCGCGCGTGCCCATGCAATGCATTCGTCGTCTTTTTGCGGGTCCTCCCACCGGGTATGGACGTTCATGATGAAATGCGCGGACCGTTCCGGATATGCGGTGGCGTCGGAAGACACGCGGGCCATGGCACCGCCCACATGCGCAATAAACACCTCGCATGCCGGGTCGGGCAAGCTGGAGATACCATTCAGCAACCCCGTTATCGCATCTGATGACAACGTGCTGAAATCGTGACTTTTCCAGTAGTTCCGTGCACCCGGTGTCAAAAGCGGGTCAAACGCCGCCTGCCAGTCCACAAAGGCGTGGGGCGAAATGACATCCACAATCGGAGAGCCCAACCCGCGTAGTTCCTTCATGGCGTCCTCGCCATCTCCCATGGGGCCGGCATAGCAGGCGGCAAAGATCAGAACTTCCCGCCCGTGCCATTCTTCGGGCAGGAAGGGCAAAGGGGGCGCTTTGCGCATCACGCTCCAGACTGTCAATTCATCGGGTGCAGAATCCGCTATTTGCACATACTCGGCCAACAAGCCTGGCGCGGCTTCGATGGGGTGAACAATCAGTCCGGATAGGACCTGAGGACCGAGAGGATGCAGTTGGAATTCAAAGGAGGTGACGACGCCGAAATTCCCCCCGCCACCACGGATTGCCCAAAATAGATCGGGGTGGCTGGACGGTGATGCAGTGACGATCATACCTTCCGCTGTGACCACCTCGGCTGAAAGAAGGTTGTCGATAGTCATGCCAAACTTGCGTGTGGTCCAGCCGAAACCTCCACCCAGGGTCAATCCGGCTGTACCGGTTGTCGAGTTGATCCCGAGCGGAACGGCCAAGCCGTGGGCCTGCGTCTCGCGGTCAACGTCGCCCAGCAAGGCGCCAGGTGCGACTCGAGCGGTTCTGGCCATCGGGTCTACGTGGACCGATCGCATCTGGGACAAGTCCAGCATAACCGCATCGTCAGCAACAGCGTGACCGGCGATCTGATGTCCGCCCGATCGAACTGACATGACCAGACCAGCGTCCCTTACAAAATTCACTGCCTTTTGTACGTCGCTTGCACCCAAAGCCTGAATGACGAATCCAGGATGGCGATCCACGATACTGTTCCAGGTTGTGCGTGCTGCGTCGTATTCCGCAGTACCTTCGCAATACACGCCACCGCGTAAAGCCGCACTAAGATCATCCAGTGAAGACTGGTCAACTTGGGCCGAAGTCCCATGCAGAGTTTTTACGTCGAACATAATCGATGCCTTCCTTAATAATGGAAGGTCTCTTGCCACTTGCCTCTGATAGAAATTGGAGTTTCAATTATTGCGTCTTACGCGAAAACTCCCGGATCTATCCGATCTACCGGAGTTATAACATCTGCCGGAATATTCAGGCGCGCGGCTGCTTTTCTCAGGCTTTCCTCGTCAGGCGCTTCGTAAAGACAATAGGTTTTGCGTTTATCGGCACTAAGGAACGAGAAGATCCATTCGACCCCCTCCTCATCGTTGATTTCCTTGATGTGCGCTTTGCCGTCGTCCGTGATATTCAGCTGTTCGGCGAAATGGCGTTCTATAATATATCTTGGCATATGCACCCCCAGGGCATGCGTTTATGAACTAAGTGACCGTTCCTTCAAGCTTAGACATAAGGGAAATCATACCCAAATTCTGTGCGATTGCCAACGCTTCGGCCTCTAGGTGAAACGCATGTTCGAGGTTCTGCTTATGCCCGAATTTTCGCAAAGCAGACGCGTATGAAGCCTTGCTGTGCGCGATCCAAGGTGGGCTGGCCATATTTGTGTCGATCTCGATTGCCTTGGTCAGCATATGTTCCGCGATGTCGCGATCGCCCAGCAAGGTTGCCAGATTGCCTAGCCGGCGTGCGGCCGCCCCGGTGCAAACGGTGGTGGCACCAGCAGTGATCGTCAGGTCCTCGTAGGGCAAAAGCAGGTCAAACAGCGTTTGCGCATGGTCTTGCCTGCCAACCGCGACACAAATATCCGCAAGATATGACAGCGTAGTTGAATACATGGCATCTGCCGGTAGGTCGAACCGGTTTGCCGCCAATTCGTTGAGAATCCGTTCGGCCGGGTCGGAATAGCCCAACTCGGCGGCGATAAGACCAAAGCCAGGTTTCCAAGTGATGTCGTCGGGGTCTTCCTCCATCAGTTTCTTGATCACCGGAGCGACCTCGTGAAGCCGGTTCTGTTCGCGTCGGATCGTGAACATCTGCACACCGAAAACACCTTCGATGTGTTTACCGTGGGTTTTTCGGCCGATCTTTACAGCCTCAGTCGCGAATGCTTCGGCTTGTTGCCAAGCGCCTTCCATGATGGCAACCATCGCGCGCGCGTGGATTTGAACCCAGTAAAGCTGCAAGTGATTGTCCTTTTGCGAGACCTCTGTCAGCAGCTTGAGCGAGCGGTCAAGCATAACCCTGTCAGCCATCTCGGCCCCAACAAACAGGCTGAGGGTCCGGTCGCGCCCTTGGTCAATCGTGCCCAGTTTTTCGGTGACGTCGTGCATGGCTTGCAGGTTTTGCCGCCAATTTCGCGCCTCTTCATCCTGCCGAGCCACAAACGGGGCACCAAAACGCATCATCATGACTGAGAACTGCGATTTGTAGTCACCGAGATTTGCCGCCAGTTTCATGGCGCGGTGGCCGTACTCCGCCCCTTCACTAAACTGACCGATAAACATATAGGCCCGAGCGAGTTGGCTCATCAACTGGCACTGGCGTCTTTCGTCGTCTTCGGGCAGACCATTCAGTGCCTCAAGACACAATGAGATCGCCTCATTGTGACGTTGGCTGGACATCATGCACGAATCCGCGAAGTGCTGCGCGATGTCTGCGGACAGTTCGGCATGTCCCAGTGTTCGGGCCGCGTCGGAGGCTTGTTTGAGCTTGGCAATCCCTTGAGGCAGATCCCCAAGGCTGTCGTAGCTGCGCCCAACCAGAACCATCGCCGTGATTGTTTCGGCGCTGTTTTGCGTTCCAAGATTCTCTGCAGCATGAAGTGCCTCGGTCGCGTTGGCCATCGCTTCTTGACTGGCAGACCGGGCAAGGGCCATTTCTGTTGCCAATTTCCATTGCGTGAACGCAATCTGCCAGTCTTCCGCTTCGGTCAAATGCCTTGCGACCAATTCAGGTCGGCGCGCAATCTCGGCCGATCGCAGACGTGTCAGGGCCTTGGCTACGTTTGCGTGTTGGGTTCTTCGGGTCGCAGACAGCATGGATTGGTATGCGGTATCGCGGATCAGGGCATGCCGGAAAACAAATTGGCCGCGGCTGTGTCCGCTTTCGAAAACAAGTCCCGTTTCCACCAGTTCTGCCAGCCCCGACTGCAGGTTCGGTCTTTCCAGATCAATTGCCTCCGCCAGAAGGTCCAGCGCAAACTCGCGACCGATGACCGCGCCTGTCAACGCCATTTGCTTTGCCTCTGGCGACACGGCGTCGAGCCTGGCCATCAATGCGCCCTTCAACGAAGATGGAACGGCCAGATTTTCCTCTCCGGCTTCCATATATGCGCTGGTAAGTTCTTCGACGAATAGAGGCACGCCGTCGGTTTTTTCCATGATCAGGCGAACCAATGACGCGTCTGGTGAATGGCCCGATATGTTTCGGATCAGGTTTTCAACCTGTTCAAAGTTGAAACGACGCAGGTGCAAGGTCTGGACGTGCGCATCACCGGCGTCGCGCTGTAGTTCCCAGCCAGGGCGGTGCGTGATCAGGATCATCAGCGGCAAATCTGCGCAGATCGCCCGGAACCGATCAAGCAAGGCGTTCGTCGACGGGTCGATCCAATGCGCATCCTCGACGCACAGAACGACCGGTTTAACCTGCGACCGCGCCTGCACCGTTTTTATCAACGTTTGCACGGTTATGTCGCGCTGTTCCTGCGGAGACAGGTCCAGAATATCCCGAGCCAATGCGCTTGCTGGGGCGACCAAGGCTGCAAAAACGGGAAGAACCTGATCCAAGTCGATGCCTTGCCGCGCTTCGAGCATGGCCCGGACGTGGCGCAACACCTGGTCATCGTCGAAGCCTGGCTCCACTCCTGCATCCTGCGATATTCGCTCGGTTACAGGATGGAACGGACTACTGGTTAGATATGGCGAGCAATTCAGTCTGATGATATCAGCCTGACCTGCATTCGTAACGTCGTTCAGAAATTCTTCTGTTAGGCGTGATTTACCTATGCCCGCTTCTCCGGTCAGCAGAATGACTTCACCCTGTCCTGCGCGGGCGCGAAGCCAGGTTTGTTGCAGGATACCCTTTTCCGAACTGCGCCCAACAAGCTGGTTTGATCCGTCATCACGATGCGCTGCTTTAAACCGGCTTTCAGCCTGCCTTTCACTAACCACCTGCAAGAGCTCTCGGGGGTCTTCAAATCCCTTAAGGTCGACGCGCCCAAGCGACGAGAATTCGAAAATACGATGCAGCATCGCTTGCGAATCCTCTTGGGTCAGAACAACCGTGTTCGGCGGGGCTTTTTCCTGCAACCGAGCAGCAAGGTTGAGGATTGGGCCCGTCATCGCGCCTTCTTCATGTGTGTTTTCGCCGATTGTATCGCCAACGACTACATCGCCACTTGCGATTCCTATGCGTGCGGCCAGCGGTTGACCGGAAGGTGTCCGGAGCTTTTGAACCCGGGAGATAGCCTCTAAACCGGCCTTAACCGCGCGCAAGGCGTGGTCTTCGAATGCACGCGGCCAACCAAAAAAGACCAGCAATCCATCGCCAAGATACTTGGCGACGAAGCCACCATAGCGTGATACCGCACCTGCAACTGCGTCCTGATAGGTTTGCAACAGCAGGCGCATGTCTTCGGGGTCCAATTGGTTCGTCAGTTCTGTCGAGCCGACAAGATCAGCGAAGAACACCGTCAGATGCCGGCGTTCGGCCTCATCGTTTTTGACCGCTTGATCCGGAAGCAAAGAAGTAGCCGAAGAATCGACATGGTCTTGTTGATCGAATTCCTGAATGGCAGCCAGCAGGATTTTCCTGTGGCCCAATGACACCCCTATTTCCTTGAGGTCGTCATTCGTAAGCAGAGGCAGCGCACGCGCGTCGACGTCGTTTTGCCGAAACGCATCGGTGTACTGACCCATCCCAAGTTCTTGCAGCCATGTTCCGACTTCAAAACCCATTGCAGGATCATGCGGCGGAAACGGTTTTGGATCAAGTTGAGCGTTCAGGCGCGCAACGGGAAGCGCATAGGCGACGCGGTGGTTCGCGGCGCCGATACCGTATGGTTAGACAGTCGCACCTTTGATGCGGATCGCCGATCCAAGTGCTCCGGCACAAAAGCCGACGACGACTGCGATAACCAATTCTATGGTCTGGATATTGGCAAAGGACCAGTGTGCGAAGATAAGCGTTTCAAGCACACCGACGACACCGCCCATAACCGCGCCTAGCATCAGGTTGCGGGTCATCATACCCAGCGCAAGGCCCAAGATGCCCGGCAGGCTGATAATGTTGGCGCCGATTGTTCCCAGAAGTTCAAGCATATCGTGCCCTTTCTCAGTCGGCCTGCTTGGTCAGGAATGACCGGATTTCTGCGCTGCCTTCAGCAACCTGATCTTGCAGCGTTCCAGACGCTTTGCTCGCCAGAGTTTCCGTCACCTCTTGGTATTGTTCCAGGTATCCGGGTGGCAGGCTGTGTGCGATGCCCTGATGGCAGTCGATGCATGTCATGTTGTTGTCGATCGCCCTTTGGTGTTCGGACGCGGCGCGGGTTTCCTGAATAGTGAAGTCCATGTAGTCGAAGTTATGGCAGTTGCGGCATTCGCGACTGTCCGATGCCTTCATCTTTTTCCACACAGCCGAGGCCATACTCAGACGATGGTCTTCGTATTTTTCAGGCGTACTGATTGTGCCAGCCAACTCGTGATAAACGTCTTTGACAGCCATGATCTTGGCCTTGATTTTGTGGTTCCATTCATGGGGAACGTGACAATCCGAACAAATCGCCCGGACGCCCGAGTGGTTGTTGTAGTGAACCGTTTCGCGGTATTCGCCCAGATTGGTCTCCATCGTGTGGCACGAGGTGCAGAATTCCTCGGTGTTGGTCAGTTCCAGGGTCCAGTGGAACCCGCCCCAGAACAGGATGCCAGCCAGAAAACCTGCCAGCACCAGAAAACCCGAGCTGAACATGACGGCCGGTGTCCAGATCGCGTTCCAGATGCGGCCAATCCAGCCGCGTTTTTCGGGGGAGTCTGCCATGTCGGTGCTCCTTTCAATCAAGCGTTGGATCAGTTTCCGGAAGAAGGTTCAAAAACATTGTCGACGAGCGCGGGCGTGTCTGCCTGCGGAACATGACACTGATTGCAGAAGTACCGAGTACCGGCGATTTGATCCAGTTCACGTCCTTCGCGATCCAGGTAGTGCGTCATCGATAAAGTGGGTGCGTTGCGCTCACCGGCCTTTGTCCAGTCGTGGCAGGACAGGCATTGGTTGGTCCGCAGATCAATCTGGTACTGGTCGATTGAATGCGGGATCAGCGGAGGTTGCTGTCGGTAATTTCTCTGCATACGCCCTTCGATCGTGCGGTGGACCTGATCGAGTGGAACGGGTTCATCAACCTCGGCACCGCGCAGGGCTTCGACTTGCGCGGATTGGGCAAGGGCGAACCCACTCAGAAGGATGACGGGGATCAAGGCGGTGACGCCGGTCAGGATTGGCTTGTTCATCTTGGCACTCCCTTAGGTAGGTCTGGCTGCGCGCCTCTCGGGCGCGGGAACGGGATCGAAAGGCGCGGCGACCTGGTCGTCGAACCGGTGAGTAAACTTGAAGACATCGACTGCGCAGACATCAATGCAGCGGCCGCAATTCGTGCAGTCGGGCGACAGGATCAGCGGTGTGGTGCCGGTTTTGCCGCGTAACGCGGGTGATAGGACGTGGTTTTCCGGGCAAACGGCAAAGCAATCCATGCAGTCGTCACAGGCTGCGCGATTGGGCGCGCTGACACGCAACATCGCTTTGGTGCCGATCAGGCCATAGAATGCTCCGACCGGACACAGGTGCCCGCACCATCCGTGGCGTGACACGAACAGGTCGAAGAAGAAGATCGCAACGATCATCGCCCAGACAAAGCCCGCGCCGAAAATCAGCCCGCGATGCAGCATGGTGATCGGGTTGATCAGCTCCCAAGCAATGACGCCGGTCAGACCCGAGACGATCAGCACCGTAGCTAGGATCCACAGCCGGGTACCGCGTTTGGGTTGCCAGCCTTTGGGCAGATCCAGCTTGCGGTGCAGCCAATGGGCGGCATCGGTTACGGGGTTGATCGGGCAGACCCAGGAACAATAGACGCGCCCGCCGATCAGCGCGTAGACGACCAGAACTATCAGGCCTCCGATCAGGGCGGTAAGCTCGGGCCAGTGCCCGGCAACCACGCTTTGCAGTAGCACAAGAGGGTCGGTCAGCGGCAGCACGCCAAGGGTCAGCGACCCGGCCAGCGTGCCCTGAACGATCCAGATGCCAAACCACGGGCCCAGCAGAAACAGAACCAGAAAGAACAGTTGAGAGGCACGGCGCAGCAGCAGGTATTTGTGCGCGCCGATCCAGCCTTTGACTTCGATGGCTTCCTGTCCGACAGGCATATGGGTGCGGGTGCTCATTGTCCGGCCCCCGGCAAATTGTACTCCGGCGCAAAGCCGCCCGGCGTGACCAGATTATCGGTACCCGGTCCGGGCAGGCGGTCGGGCAGGTCGATGATACCTTCGACCACAGGCGCGCCTTTGGCGGCTTTTTCTTCCCAGCCTTTGCGATAGTGGTCGGCACTGCTACCGCGTGCCAGCCGGGTAGGCAGAACCTTGATCGCGGCTTCCGGTAGAACGCAGCTTTTCTCGCACATTCCACAACCGGTGCAGCGGTCGCCGTGTACGGTAGGGAGGAACAGCGCGTGGTGACCCGAACGGGTGTTGTGCGCGGTCTCAAGCGTGATTGCCTCGTCAATCACGGGGCAGACGCGGTAGCAGACGTCGCACCGCAGCCCCAGGAAGTTCAAGCAGTTTTCCTGATCGACCAGAACGGCCACCCCCATGTCGGCGTCGTCGATGTTGTCCAGCGAGGGGTCCAGCGCCCCAGTGGGGCAGGCGGCGACACAGGGAATGTCGTCACACATCTCGCAGGGCACGTCACGAGCGGTGAAATAGGGTGTGCCGGTGGCGACGGCATCGACGCCAAGCTCGGCAAGTTTCAGCGTGTCATAGGGGCAATCCCGCACGCACAGGCCACAACGGATACAGGCGGACAGGAAGTTTTGTTCCGGCAAGGCTCCGGGGGGACGCAATGCCTCGGCTGGTAACGCCCGCGCGTCGCGTGCCAGCCAGGCCAACATGGACCCGGCCGCCACGCAGCCGCCTGCGGCGCGCGCCGAGTCCTGAAGGAACCGGCGCCGCTGCGGCGAGAGGGGAGAGCCAACACCAGACATGAGACTTACCTTTGCCTTGCCAGTCTCTTACGCGCGCTCGACTTTACAGGCGCATTTCTTGTAGTCGGTTTCCTTCGACAGCGGGCAGGTTGCATCCAGCGTCAGCTTGTTGGTCAACTGGTGCTCGTCAAACCAAGGCATGAAGACCAGCCCACGTGGCACCTTGTTGCGCCCGCGGGTTTCGACCCGGCTGGTCACCTCGCCCCTGCGAGTGGACAAAACAATTTCCTGACCGCGCCGCAGACCGCGATCCCGGGCGTCGTCTGGGTGCATGAAAACAACGGCTGACGGGAAGGCGCGGTGCAATTCCGGAACCCGACGGGTCATCGAACCCGAATGCCAGTGTTCCAGGACCCGGCCGGTGCAAAGCCACAAATCGTATTCATTGTCCGGCTCTTCAGCAGCAGGTTCGTAAGGCGCGAAGATAATTTTGGCCTTGCCGTCCTTGTGACCATAGAATTTCACGTCGGCCCCTTCGGGTACATAGGGGTCATAGCCTTCGCGGAAACGATAAAGCGTTTCTTTGCCGTCCACGACCGGCCAACGCATACCGCGTGCCTGATGGTACATTTCGAACGGTGCCAGATCGTGCCCATGACCGCGCCCGAATTCGGCGTATTCTTCGAACAATCCTTTCTGCACGTAGAACCCAAAATGCTCTGCTTCGTCATTGTCGAAACCTTCGGCGGTTTCAGAAATCGGGTATTTGTCAACATTCCCGTTCTGGAACAGAACCTCGAACATCGTCTTGCCGCGATGCTCTGGCATCTTGGCCAGCAGCTCTTCGCCCCAAACTTCTTCTACGGTGAAGCGTTTCGAGAATTCCATCAGCTGCCAAAGGTCGGACTTAGCCTCGCCCGGCGCTTTAACCTGTTGATGCCAGAACTGAGTGCGGCGTTCGGCGTTGCCATATGCGCCTTCTTTCTCGACCCACATAGCCGTTGGCAGGATCAGGTCAGCTGAAACTGCGGTGACGGTTGGATAAGGGTCTGAAACTGTGATGAAGTTTTCAGGATTGCGATAACCGGGGTACCCTTCCTCATTGATATTCGGGGCGGCTTGCATGTTGTTGTTGCATTGAACCCAATACGCGTTCAGCACCCCGTCTTTCAGCATTCGGTGTTGCAAAACAGCGTGGAAGCCCGGTTTTGGCGGGATTGTACCTTCGGGAATTTTCCATGCGGTTTCACAAATCTCGCGGTGCTCGTCATTCGCGACAACCATGTCCGCGGGCAGGCGGTGGGCAAATGTGCCAACCTCTCGGGCGGTGCCGCAGGCAGATGGTTGGCCGGTCAGCGAGAAGGGCGAGTTGCCGGGTTCGGAAATCTTGCCAACCAAAAGGTGGACGTTGTACATCAGCGAGTTCACCCACGAACCGCGCGTATGCTGGTTGAAACCCATGGTCCAAAGGCTCATGACTTTCCGGTTTGGATCCGCATATTGTTTCGCAAGTTTCTCAAGCTTGTCAGCGGGAACACCTGAGAGTTCAGATACATATTCCAAAGTGTATGGCTCAACAGCTTTGGCATATTCTTCGAAGCTGATGGGTTCCATTTTGCCCGAGTTCGGGTTTTCCGCGTCTTGCTGAAGTTGGTTTTCGTCGCGCAGGCCGTAACCGATATCGGTTGCCGTCTTGGTGATGTTTACGTGCTTTTTGACGAAGTCTTCGTTCACCGCACCATTCTGAATGATGTAGTTGGCGATATAGTTCAGGATCGCCAGATCTGTCTGTGGATTGAACACGATGCCATTGTCAGCCAATTCGAAAGAACGATGTTCAAATGTTGACAGGACATGAACTTCGCTGCCCGGTTTGGTCAGACGCGTGTCTGTCAGGCGCGACCACAGGATGGGGTGCATCTCGGCCATATTCGAGCCCCACAGAACGAACGTGTCTGCGTGTTCGAAATCGTCATAGCAACCCATCGGCTCATCTATGCCAAAGGTCCGCATGAACCCAACAACAGCCGAAGCCATACAATGGCGCGCGTTGGGGTCGATATTGTTCGAGCGGAAGCCGGCTTTCATCAGTTTGGCGGCGGCATAGCCTTCCCAGACCGTCCACTGACCCGAGCCGAACATGCCCACGCTGGTCGGGCCTTTCTTGGCCAGCGCCTCTTTCCACTTGGCGGCCATGACATCAAAGGCTTCGTCCCAGCTGACCGGTTCGAACTCGCCATTCTTGTCGTATTCACCATTGGTTTTGCGCAGCAACGGAGTGGTCAGGCGGTCTTTGCCATACATGATCTTGGACAGGAAATAGCCCTTGATACAGTTCAGGCCGCGGTTCACCGGCGCGTCCGGGTCGCCCTGAGTGGCCACAACGCGGCCTTCCTTGGTGCCAACCAGAACGGAACAGCCCGTTCCGCAGAACCGGCACGCGGCCTTGTCCCAGCGGATATCCGGCGTCGCCGCCTGAGCGTCGGCCGCGCCTGTGGCCAGCGGAATACCGGCGGCCGAGGCCGTGGCTGTGGCCGCAGTGGCCTTGAGGAATGTCCGGCGTGATTCAGAATGTGTCATAGCGTGAGCCTCCGGCTGGTGGTTTGGCTTGGGGCATCGGGACGCGGGCGGGTCTCTGCGAGGTCCTCGAAATGGTGATAGGTCAACGTCAGAGACACGACCCCCGGGATCTGGTGCAGATCCATGATGGTCTCGGACGCAAGGCGTTCAGGGGTATCTTCGACAACGACGACGAAACGGCCGTCTTCGGTCTGGGCGTGGAGTTCGACGCCCGGAGTTGCGGCCATGGATTGCGCCGCATTGGCGGCATAGTCCGGCGCGACATGGGCAAGGCAACCGCAGATGTTCATTGTATCGCTTCCATTTGAGGTTGAGGGTTATGCTTCAGTGTAAGTGCGTCAGCAGGACAAAGCGCCTCGCACAATCCGCATCCATTGCACGCTTCAACATTCAATGCGGGTTCCGCGCGCCCTTGGGTTTGGAGCGAAAATCGGATTGCGTTCGGCTCGCAATTGTCCTGACAGATGCGACAGCTGACGCCGTTCATGGATAGGCATGCTTGCTTTTCAAGCGACGCGCGCCATGGCCACAGGGCCAATCGGCTGATATCAAGCGCCGGTGTTGGGCAGGCTTCGGCGCACGCGCCGCAAAACGTGCAGGGATTGTCGGTTGGAGTGAACGCGGGAAATCCATCTGCCGCGATTGAAAGAACGCCTTCGGGGCAAGCCACGACGCAGTCTCGGCATTTTGTGCACTGATCATAAAAGACCTGGCCGACCGATCCCGGAGGCCGGGCTATTTTGCCGTCCTCTTCTTGAAATCGGGCGCGCAGGAAAGCGCGACGGGTCGTCACTTGGTCCATTTTAGACCTGGCTCTCGTCGTTTCTTTTGTTTGCTAATTTCCGCTTAGCGTTTTTGAACCGAGCCGGTTTTGATTTAGATCATTTTTTGGGCACTCTTAAGGTTGATCTAGGATATAGTTTAAATGAATGTCGGAATTTGACAGGTGACCACAGTTTGCAGCCCAAGAATGAGTGAACAGGCTCCGTGTGATCTACCGTTTCGCGTTTGCAGTTCTCAGCAACAAAATGAACACGAAAACGGACCCTAACGAGGTGGTCACTATGCCGACCGGCAGTTCTTGCGGGGCCAGCAGCAGCCTGCTGAGGATATCGGACCCGGTCAGCAGAACAGCGCCGACCACCGCGGCCGCAGGGATTAAGTGGGTGTGCAGTGGTCCGGCAATTCCGCGCGCGATATGCGGAACCATCAGCCCGACGAACCCGATCACCCCGGCGACTGAGACAAATACAGCCGTAGCCAAAGCGGCAACAAAGAACATCTTGAACCGCAGCGACTGGACCGGGACACCCAGTGTCGACGCTGTCATGTCACCGGTCAACAAGGCGTCCAGCCAACGGCTGCGATATAGTGAATAGGCCAGAATTAGGATCAAACCCGCGCAGACGAGCGGAAAGGTTTCCCAACGCGCCAGACCCAATCCGCCCAGCATCCAGAAGATGACAGAATGCGCAGCACGGTTGTCGCCTGCGAAAATCAGGTAATTAGTCAACGCCGAGAACAGAAACGACACGGCAAGCCCAGCCAGGATGAGCTTTTCCGGTGCACTGGTTCGCAGCCCGTGGACAAGAGCCAGCACAATGCCCGAGGCCACGAGACCCCCACAAAATGCTGCTATCGGCAAAGTCCAGAACCCCAGTATGTCACCAGTCACCGTAATGACGAACACTGCCCCCGCCGCCGCACCAGAGGAAAGACCGAACAGGAACGGGTCGGCCAGATCGTTTCGCGTAGTCGTTTGCAGCACAACTCCAACAACTCCGAGACCAGCGCCGATCACGGCGGCAAAAAGCGCGCGGGGCAGGCGCAGGTCGAAGACGATGCGGTGAAGTGGTGACATGTCTCCCTCGATCACACCAGCGCTGAGCAGAATAGCTGAGACCGTATCGGACAGAGGAATGGATGTGGTTCCGTAGATTGTCGAAACCAGAACAAGGGCGGCCAGAATGGCCACCCCCATCAAAAGTGTCAGCCCCAGACGGCCCAATTCAGTTCAGACCCGTGCGCATGGCTGCTGCCAATTTTGCGATGGCCTGAATGTTGGCCGGTCCCGGCGTCAATTCTTCGTACCGCAAACCGATCCAGCGCTCGTTTTTGACCGCGTCGGTTTGTGACATAACAGGATGTTCTTGCAGAAACCTGAACGTATCCGCCGCTCCGTTTCCGGTTTGATAATCCAACAGCACTAAAAACTCAGGGTTCGCGGCTGCCACGGTTTCCCATGACGTGCGACCCCAGCTTGTGTCCATATCACGGGTAACGTTGAGACCACCCGCCGCTGCTATCATAGCGTTGGGGATTGCGTATTTCCCAGCAGTGAACGGAGCGTCCGCCGGGCCATCCAACAGAAACACTCGAGGTTTCGGTAAGTCTGCGGTTTGTGCCTCGATTGCGGTCAGTTCATCCTTCCAACCAGATACAAGCGCTTCGGCCTTGTCTTCGACATGCATGACTTTGCCCAGCCGCAGAATGTCGTCAAACAAAAGGTCCATGCTGGCCTCGGGGCGGTCTTTATGCAGATGAACGCAGCTTTCAGTCAGGATCATGGTTTTGATCCCGAACGGGGCAAGTGTTTCTGGCGTTACATCACCACCGGGACGCATTCCATAGTACCAGCCGGCGAAGAACAGATCGGGTTCTACCGCGACAATATTTTCCACCGATGGATATTTCGGTGCCAGTTCGGGGATATCTCCACGTAGCGTGTCGAATTCAGGACTGGTTTTGTACCAGCCGGTGATGCCCGTGAGGCCGACGATTTTGTCTTGCAGACCCAGCGCAAAGGCCATGTCGGTCATGTTCATGTCATGTACGACCAACCGTTCGGGCTGGGTTTCAAACACCAGCGGTTCACCACAATTGTCTACGGTCACTTCATGCGCAGCAACACCGCTCGCCATGGCCATAACCAGAGCCACGGACAAGATATGTTTCATTTTGGAAATCTCCTGGAGGGTTGGGAAACAGTGGTTTTTCGTATGTCCAGCGCGGGGATCATCCGACCGTCGTGCTGAAAGAATAAGTAGTCGACGCCGAACGTGTCGCGCACATGTTGAGTCGTCAGGACCTCGGAAACAGGGCCAAACCCGGTCAGCCGGGTAGATTTCATCAACGCGACATGGGTGGCGAATTCGGGGATCATGACAATGTCATGGACAATCATTATGACGGTTATCCCCAGTCCAGCGACCAGCGACAACATCCGCCCTTTGGCGTCGGGATCCAAATGGTTCGTCGGTTCGTCCAAAAACAGAAGAGTAGGGTTCTGCGCCAGCGCACGCGCGATATGGGCGCGCTGACGTTCGCCACCCGACAACACTGCCATGCGCTTGTCGGCAAGCTCCAAAAGGCCGGTCAGGTCCAGAATTCGCGTCAAGTCGTTTGCGTGATCTTCAGAGGAGCGGTCCGAGCGAATTGGAATTTGCCCAAGTGCCACATAGTCACGCAGATGCAAGCGCCCATCGGGATATTCCTGCTGACTGACGACGGCAATTTTTCGGGCGCGCTCCGTCGCTGACAGTGTCTTCAAGCTCTGCTCTTGCACCAGAACGTCGCCTTCGGACAGAGCTTCAGCGCCACAAAGTAAGTTCAGCAGAGTGGTTTTGCCAGCGCCATTCGGACCGGCAATGGCCAGAACCGACCCCTCTTCAAGGTCGAACGAGATGTCTTGCAACAGAACGTCACCGTGAAAAGAATAGTAGGCTACACCACGCGCCTGCAGGAAGGGTCTGGTCATCATCGAGCTCCTCGAACAGCCAACGCCGGCATGCGCGCCAATGTCTTGGTTATCAGAGGCGCCGGCCTGTCTGTGGCCTTTGTCCAACCAGTTGCGCTGCCCAGGTATTGCGCGGCGAATTGGGCAAGAGCATTCAGCTCTTGCTCGGTGCCGATATCACCAAACAGGTATTGGGCTTTTCCTAGGGCCTGAAATCCGACAGTGACCGGGTGATCGCATCCAGCCATACAGTCTACTGTGCGCACTGCGAAACCCGCAGGCAATTCAGGGCACAAGGCATCCGCAATGTGCTGCGCTGCCTCCAAACCCTGACAGGTCGCGCAGATCAGAACAAAATGATCAGTGGGCTCGGCCATCAAGCGTCTGTTCCACGGCCCCTGGGGCCGTACTGAAACGCGGTCGCGCATAAAGGCGTACGAGGTACCATCAAGCCTCCTTCCAGGACGCCCCGCCCCGGGTTGGTTTCGGTTGCGATGGCAGGTCTCCTGACTTGCGGGTCGAGGCTTGGCCACCCTTCCCGACATTATTCACGTCAGTGGGATATTGGCTTCGCTCACCGCCTACAGTTGCGGGGGCAGTTACGGACTTGGCACTTAAACCTCACCGTATTCCCTTTTCACCGCTGGAGCATGCCCCAGGGAACCATCAAATGCGTCACTGCCCGAGATCAGATCGCCGGTCAACACAAATCACCGGAGGTTGCGCAGGAATGTAGTTTTGAAAATATGTTTCCTTTCAAGAAAATTGCAGGCGATAACGACGAAGCGAAAGGCGTTAAGGATAGGTTGGTGAAAGCATCAAACGATAGGTCCAAACCTCAGTTTTCTCAGGATCCCCACAAGGTCAGGGACCCCGGTGAAAAGAACCTCGAAACGGCGATCGGTCGTGAAATCCGCGCGTTGAGGTTGCAGCAGGGCGTGACAATTGCGGAATTGTCGGGGCTGACCGGGTTATCCATCAGTATGCTGTCAAAAATCGAAAACGGCTACACATCGCCTTCATTGACGACGCTACAATCGCTGGCCAATGCTCTGAGCACACCGATCACTGCATTTTTCCGCAGATATGAAGAAACCCGAAACGCAACCCACACCAAAGCGGGAAAGGGCGTTGAAACAGAGAGAGCCGGGACACGCGCAGGCCATCAATACAGCCTTTTGGGTCATATGGGGTCTAATGCCAGTGGTGTTGTGGTCGAACCCTATCTGATCACGCTGACGGAAGAGTCCGACACTTTCCCGACGTTCCAGCATGACGGGATTGAAATGCTCTACATGCTTGAAGGCGAAGTCGATTACAGACACGGCGATCAAATTTACCTGCTGGAGCCGGGTGATACGTTGTTCTTTGATGCGGACGCACCGCATGGACCCGAGTTGCTGCGCAAACTGCCAGCCCGCTACCTGTCGATCATCTCATATCCGCAGACGCGTTAGTCACGATTCGGCGATTGATAAACCGCTGCTGAGGTTTTGCGGGGTTGCTCTCCGTGATTTTTGAATGCGGGGGAAATAGATAGCCGAAAATATTCCCCTTATGAATATTAATTTCCCTTTGTTGATAACCTGAAGTTCAGGTGTTAGCGTCTGCCCAACTCAACACAGGAGAAGCTGACACATGTGTGGAATTGTCGGCCTTTTTTTGAAGGACAAAACGCTCGAGCCTCAATTGGGCGCGATGCTGACAGATATGCTGATCACAATGACAGATCGCGGCCCGGACAGCGCCGGGATCGCGATTTATGGACCTGTCGGAGATCAGGCAAAGCTCACCGTGCAATCCGACAATCCGGACGCGGATTTTCAGACTCTGGCCGAAGATTTGGCCGACGTCTTGACCAGCCCCGTCAGCTTGGGCCGCAATGACACTCATGCGGTTCTGAGCGTGGCCAACGACAAAGTCAGCGCTGCGCGGCAGGCCCTGAGGGAATTGCGCCCTGGCCTACGGATCATGTCCGATGGCGATGCGATCGAAATTTATAAAGAAGTTGGATTGCCTCGAGAGGTGGCGGAGCGGTTCCAATTGACCTCGATGTCCGGCAGCCACGGGATTGGCCATACACGCATGGCCACTGAATCCGCCGTCACCACAGAAGGGGCGCACCCGTTCAACACCGGCGCGGATCAGTGCTTGGTGCATAACGGATCGCTGTCCAACCACAACGCCCTGCGCCGCAAACTGATGCGCGAGGGCGTGCGGATCGAATCCATGAACGATACCGAGGTCGGCGCGGCCTATCTGACATGGAAAATGCAAAACGGGGCCACTCTGGGTGAGGCGCTGGAAAGCAGCCTTGAGGATCTCGACGGGTTCTTTACCTTTGTGGTCGGCACCAAGGATGGGTTCGGCGTGGTTCGCGACCCCATCGCCTGCAAACCGGCGGTAATGGCCGAGACCGATCAATATGTGGCCTTTGGCAGCGAGTATCGCGCCTTGGTCAACCTGCCGGGAATCGAGGATGCCCGCGTCTGGGAACCCGAACCCGCAACCGTCTATTTCTGGAGCCACTAAAATGCAGAGCTATGATGTTGCCGAACAGGGCCTGCGCGGGCTGAACGCCGCCCTTCAGGCCCAAAGCACCGAGACAAACCAGACCCAGTGGCAGGTTCAGAACCCCAAGGGCAGCCATGCCATCGCTGTCGGTCTGGATGCCCCGATTGAGGTCACGGTCAAAGGCTCAACCGGCTATTACTGCGCGGGGATGAACCAGCAGGCGACCGTTCGGGTCGAAGGCTCTGTTGGGCCTGGCGTGGCCGAGAACATGATGTCGGGCACTGTGATCGTTGAAGGCGATGCCAGTCAATATGCCGGGGCCACGGGCCATGGCGGGTTGTTGGTGATCAAGGGCAATGCCAGCTCGCGCTGCGGGATTTCCATGAAGGGGATCGACATTGTGGTGCATGGCAATATCGGCCATATGTCCGCCTTCATGGCGCAAGCGGGGACGCTGGTGGTCTGCGGTGATGCGGGCGACGCGCTGGGGGTTTCATTGTACGAGGCGCGGCTATTCGTGCGCGGCTCGGTCAAAAGTCTGGGCGCGGATTGCATTGAAAAAGAGATGCGTCCCGAACATCTGACCCTGTTGCAAGACCTGCTGGAGCGCGCGGGCGCGGATGCCAAGCCGGAAGAGTTCAAACGCTATGGCTCGGCTCGGCAGCTTTACAATTTCGATGTCGACAACGCGGCAGAATACTGAGGAAGACGGTTATGGACGATCACACACCACGCACGATGCCGATACAGTCTGAAACGTTTTCAAACCCGGTCAACGCGGAAATCCGGCGGGCGGCGGCAACGGGCATCTATGACATTCGCGGCGGCGGCGCGAAACGCAAAGTACCGCATTTCGACGATCTGTTGTTTCTGGGGGCCTCGGTCAGCCGCTATCCTCTGGAGGGCTATCGCGAACGCTGTGACACCTCGGTCACGCTGGGCACGCGCTTTGCCAAGAACCCGATCCAGCTGGATATCCCGATCACCATCGCGGGCATGAGTTTCGGTGCGCTGTCTGGCCCCGCGAAAGAGGCGCTGGGTCGCGGAGCGTCAGCTGCCGGTACGTCGACCACCACCGGTGACGGTGGTATGACGCCCGAGGAACGCGGTCATTCCTCGAAACTGGTTTATCAGTATCTGCCTTCGCGCTATGGCATGAACCCCGACGATCTGCGCAAAGCCGACGCGATCGAGATTGTGGTGGGGCAGGGCGCCAAACCCGGCGGTGGCGGGATGCTTTTGGGTCAAAAGATCAGCGACCGCGTGGCCGAGATGCGGACCCTGCCCAAAGGGATCGACCAGCGCTCGGCCTGTCGGCACCCGGATTGGACGGGCCCGGATGACCTTGAGATCAAGATCTTAGAGTTGCGCGAAATCACCGGCTGGCAAGTACCGATCTATGTGAAGGTCGGCGCGACGCGACCCTATTACGACACGGCGCTGGCGGTGAAAGCCGGGGCTGATGTGGTGGTGATGGACGGGATGCAGGGCGGCACCGCGGCCACGCAGGATGTCTTCATCGAACATGTGGGTATCCCGACGCTGGCCTGTATCCGCCCCGCCGTGCAGGCATTGCAAGATCTGGGTGTGCATCGCGAGGTGCAACTGGTGATCTCGGGCGGTATTCGCAATGGCGCGGATGTGGCCAAGGCGATGGCTTTGGGCGCGGATGCGGTGGCCATCGGCACGGCGGCTTTGATCGCGCTGGGGGACAATGACCCGAAATGGGAGGCCGAGTATCAGAAGCTGGGCACCACCACCGGGGCCTATGACGATTGGCACGAAGGCCGCGATCCGGCGGGTATCACCACGCAAGACCCAGAACTGGCGGCGCGCCTTGACCCGGTCGAGGCCGGGCGGTGTCTGCGCAACTACCTCAAGGTCATGACGCTTGAGGCGCAGACCATCGCGCGCGCCTGCGGCCACAACGATCTGCACAATCTGGAGCCCGAAGACCTGTGTGCTCTGACGATGGAGGCCGCCGCCATGGCGCGCGTGCCTCTGGCGGGGACAGACTGGTATCCGGGCAAGCCGGGGTTCTGAGACAAGCGGGCGCGACCCTGACCGGGGCCGCGCCTTTTCTTTTGGGTTCAACAGGGAAAGGAAAGCCGACCATGACGACAGATCTGGCTGCTTTCGCCAAGGAAAAAGGCGTCAAATACTTCATGATCTCGTTCACCGATCTGTTCGGTGGACAACGGGCCAAACTGGTCCCTGCACAAGCCATCGCCGAGATGCAGATCGAAGGCGCAGGCTTTGCCGGGTTCGCCACTTATCTGGACATGACCCCGGCGCACCCTGACATGTTGGCGGTGCCCGATCCGTCCTCGGTCATTCAGCTGCCTTGGAAGCCCGAAGTTGCGTGGGTTGCAGCAGACTGTGTGATGGAGGGTGAAGACGTGGCCCAAGCCCCGCGCAACGTTCTGCGTCGTCTGATCGACGAGGCCGCCGCTGAAGGGCTGCATGTCAAAACCGGGGTCGAGGCCGAGTTCTTTCTGCTGACCCCCGATGGAGAACAGATCAGCGATCCGTTCGATACCGCCGCCAAGCCCTGCTATGACCAGCAGGCGGTGATGCGCCGTTATGACGTGGTGCGCGAGATTTGCGACTATATGCTGGATCTGGGCTGGGGCCCGTATCAAAACGACCACGAGGACGCCAATGGCCAGTTCGAGATGAACTGGGAATTCGACGATGTTCTGCGCACCGCAGACAAGCATTCGTTCTTCAAGTTCATGACCAAATCCGTGGCCGAAAAACATGGGTTTCGCGCCACCTTCATGCCCAAACCGGTCGAAGGGCTGACAGGTAATGGTTGTCACGCCCATATCTCGGTCTGGGATGCACCGGGGGCTGATGCCAAGACCAACGTATTCGCGGGTGAAGGTGACGGCCCGACCGGAGAAGTGGGCCTGAGCGAGAAGGGCAAACATTTCCTCGGCGGGATCATGAAACATGCCAGCGCGTTGGCTGCGATCACCAACCCCACGGTGAACAGCTACAAACGCATCAATGCCCCGCGCACCATGTCGGGCGCGACCTGGGCACCCAATACCGTCACGTGGACGGGCAACAACCGCACCCATATGGTGCGCGTGCCCGGTCCGGGCCGGTTCGAGCTGCGTTTGGCGGACGGTGCAGCAAACCCGTACTTGTTGCAGGCGGTGATCATCGCGGCGGGGCTGTCCGGGTTGCGCTCCAAAGCCGATCCCGGCCAGCGTCATGATATCGACATGTATGCTGAGGGTCACACCGTAACCGACGCACCGAAACTGCCGCTGAACCTGCTGGACGCGCTGCGCGCCTATGACAGTGACGCGGGGCTGAAGGCGGCGATGGGGCACGAATTTTCCAGCGCCTACCTGAAGATGAAGCATCAGGAATGGAATTCCTTCGTCAGCCATTTCTCACGCTGGGAGAAAGAGCACACTTTAGACATCTGATTGGCAACCCGCCGATATTCAGCACACCTCTTGTGCGGTTGTTACATTCTCTTGTTATGCGGCGCTGCGGCATGGGCGGTTTTGGACGCTATGCCGTAGCGTAAACTTTGTGGTTTTGGGTGGAATCGCCTATGCTGCAGCGCAGAAAAAACGAGAGGATCGGCACCATGTTCCGCCTGGATGGAACGAAAGCGCTGATTATTGGCGTGGCCAATGATCAGTCGATTGCCTGGGGTTGTGCCCGCGCCCTGCATGCGCAGGGGGCCGAGGTCGCATTGACCTATCTCAATGACAAGGCCGAACCGCATGTGCGAGGCCTCGCGGATCAGGTCGGGGCAAAAATCGTTATGCCGCTGGATGTCCGAAAACCAGACCAGACGCAGGCGCTGTTTGATGAGATTGGCGCGCGGTGGGGTCGGCTGGATACACTGGTGCATTCGATCGCGTTTGCTCCGCGTGATGATTTGCATGGTCGCGTTGTGGATAGCTCGGCCGAGGGGTTTGCATTGGCCATGGATATCTCGGTCCATTCTTTTTTGCGTATGATCCGTCTGACAGAGCCATTGATGGATCGTGGCGGCACCTGCATGACGGTCTCGTTTCTGGGAGCCAGCCGGGTCGTTGAGAATTACAATATCATGGGCCCGGTCAAAGCGGCGCTTGAAGCTGCTGTTCGATATGCTGCTGCAGAGCTGGGGCCAAAGGGTATCTCGGTTCACGCCTTGTCGCCTGGCCCGTTACAAACACGGGCTGCCTCTGGGCTGGCTGAATTCGATGCCCTGCTGTCAGATGCCGCCGCCCGAGCACCCACGCACCATTTGGCGACGATCGAGGATGTTGGTGCCTATGCCGCTTTTCTTGCCAGTCGCGAAGCATTCAACGTCACCGGTGGGGTCCATCCCATCGACGGCGGATACAGTATCGTCGGTTAAAGGATGTCCTCATGATACCGAATACACATTCCAAGTCTCTGCAGTTCGGGTCCCATATGGCCCGCGATGCAGCCGTCGCAAATGACAGAACCTATAGTGCCGTTGAAAATGCGCTGGAACAATCGCAGGTCAAATGGAACTTGCTGTCAAAGTCAGCTGCGTTGCAATCCATTAAAATCGCGACGGATCACTCCGAGCGCACGCGAAACCTGCTTCAAGGCATTGCAGACGCGTCTGCCCGAATTGCTGGCTCATCGTTCATTGCGAAGGATTGGGCGGACTACCTGAAGGACGCAAGCCAGCGGGTCGCTTTGACAATGGATGTGCTGCGTGAGCGCGGCGATATTTTCCTTGAACACGAGGCTGCTGGGTGCCCACCCGTATTGGTTTACGATTACGAAGTTGTGGTGGATGGCGCGCAGCTCAAGCGGCCTTGCAACTATCAGCTGTTGCAGATCGTGCCGCCTGAAGGTGTCAAAATCGACAACATCAAACGCCCGTATGTAATCATTGATCCAAGGGCGGGCCACGGTGGTGGAATAGGCGGATTTAAAACCGACAGTCAGGTCGGGGTAGCGCTATCCAAAGGGCACCCGGTTTATTTTGTCAGCTTTGGTCGTGACCCGGTGCCGGGCCAGACCCTCGCCGATGTCATGCATACCGAGGCCGGATTTGTCAGAACGGTAAGCGCCCGCCATCCCAACAGTCCTCAACCTGTTGTCACGGGTAACTGTCAGGGCGGTTGGGCCACGTTGATCATGGCGGCCTGCAACCCCGATTTGACGGGCCCGCTTGTGCTGAACGGAGCGCCGATTGCCCCTTGGTCAGGCGAAGTCGGGGAAAACCCGATGCGGTACAATGCCGGAGTTCTGGGCGGCACATGGCAGCCGATGTTTTGGTCCGATCTGGGTGCTGGCAAGTTTGACGGTGCCAATCTGGTGATGAATTTCGAACAGCTGAACCCCAGCCGGAATTACTTTGGAAAGTACTTTGATCTCTATCGTGATCCCGAAGGCGGCCGCCAGAGGTTTCTGGACTTTGAACGCTGGTGGGGTGGTTACTTCATTTTGAACGAAGCCGAAATCCACTGGATCGTCGAGCAGCTGTTTGTGGGCAATCGTTTGGTCAAGAACACGGCGCAGCTGGAGCCCGGTGTGCCAATCGACATCAAGGCAGTGAAGGGCCCGATTTTTGTTTTCGCCAGCCAGGGTGACAATATCACACCGCCTCAACAGGCGCTGAACTGGATTGCCGCAACCTATTCCGACGAAGAAGAAATCCGCCTGCGCGGTCAGCGGATCGTTTACATGTTGCACGACGAAGTCGGGCATCTAGGTATTTTCGTATCGTCCAAAGTCGCACGGAAAGAGCATACCGAGCTTGCCTCGACCCTTGAAACGGTCGAAGCCATGGCGCCGGGGCTTTATGAGATGAAGATCGAAAACGTCGAGGGCGTGGGGCTCGACAAGAAATTCGAAGTCCGCTTTTTGGAGCGGACACTGAAAGATGTGGCAGCGCTGGATGACGGGCAGCAGGACGAGACCTGTTTTGCTGCTGTAGCGCATATGTCGGAAACTCAGGCAAATATCTACGAAACCTTTGGCCGCCCTTTCGTGCAATCTGCGGTTACGCCGACCACGGGTCAGGCTTTGCAAGATCTTCATCCTTTGCGGCAGCAACGTGCGTTGGCGTCTTCCGCTCAGCCTGCGATGTTGCCCGTGAAAATGACCGCTGACTTGGCCAAGGAAAACCGCTTGGTTGCTGCGCAGGACAATCCCTTTTTGCAATTGGAGAAACTTACAGGGGACTGGATCGAGCAGATGATGGACTTGGGCCGGGACCTGCGCGATGCCTGGTACGAAGCCGCGTTCTTTTCAATGTGGGGCGGCCCGGTGGCGACGTGGTTTGGGCGAAAAAATGCGGCCCATCGAACCTTGCCAGACCCTGAAGGACTGAAGGCCCTTCCCGAAGTGCAGGCCGCTTTGGCCCATATGAAACAAGGGGGCGTCGCCGAAGCTGTTGTCCGCATGTTGATCCTGCTGGCCTTCAGCAATCAAAGTTTTCGCTCGGAAATATTGGATCGTTGGGCTCATGTGTTTAAACATGAGGATCCGTTCAAAGACCTGACAGTTGAACAGCGTCGCCGCCTTTTGCACGAACAGACGATCATAACGACGTTTGACGAACAAGGCGCCCTGGACAGTTTGTCTGATCTATTACCCGCCGAGGAAGAGCGCAGCAAAGCTGTTGATCTGATCGAGAGGATTGTTGGAGATATTCCGCAACCTACAACCGAGCTGATAGCTATGGTTCGAGACTTGCGACAAGTGCTTGACCTGACTGCGCCAGAGCCTAAGACAGCGGCACTTCGGACATCAAAGACTCGCAGACCAGCAAAGCGGCCTGCTGAAATCAAGCAGAGTTGATACAGAATGAAAATCCTCGAAAATCGAACGTTTTCGCAACTGGAAGTTGGCGATGAGGCGCAATTGACCCGACTGTGTACAGTCGACGACCTGTACGCGTTTGCCTCGGCATCAGGTGATCATAATCCGTTGCATCTGGCGGCTTATGATGGTGATGGCGACGGTCGGCCCGAAGCGGTAGCACCTGCGTTGTGGCCTGCGGGCCTGGTGGCGGCGGTGTTGGGAAATATTCTGCCGGGCGCAGGGACGCAGACCCGACGTGCAGATCTGAGCTTTCATGTTCCGGTCTTGGCAGGGGATGAGCTGACGGCCTTTGTTACTGTCGCGGAAAAGCTGGAAGACGGCGATCTGATCTGCACAACCGAAGTGCACCGCGTTGGGGACAATATTCTGGTCCTCAGCGGAAGTGTTCAGGTAACGCCACCCGCCCAACACATGGAGTTCGACTCGGTCGAAGTTCCGGGTCTTGTTGTTCAGCGCCATCGCCATTTCGACGCGCTATTGGAAAAGGCGCGCCCGCTTGATCCGATGCCAACAGCGGTTGTCGCCCCCGAGGATGCCAATTCGCTTGGCGGTGCCTTGCTGGGCCATGCCAACAACATCATCACGCCCATACTTGTGGGGAACCGAGGCAAGATCGAAGCCGCTGCAGCCGAACTGGGTGCCGATTTGACAGGTATCGAGATCGTCGAAGCCGCCAGCCATGGGGTAGCTGCGCATAAGGCAGTAGACCTGGTGGTCGAAGGAAAGGCGGAAACCTTGATGAAGGGGTATCTGCATACTGATGAGCTGTTGCACGCGGTTCTGCGTCGGGAAAAGGGGCTGCGGACCGGGCGGCGACTGTCGCATGTATTCGTGATGGACGTACCGGGCATGTCGCGGCCGATCATGGTAACGGATGCCGCAGTCAATATCGCGCCTGACCTCGAGACCAAGGCAGATATCGTCCAGAACGCAATTCATCTGGCGCACTCGATAGGGATCGGAACCCCGAAAGTTGGGGTGCTGTCGGCGGTTGAAACGATAAACCCTCATATGCCCTCATCAGTAGATGCAGCGCTGCTGTCCAAGATGGCCGAGCGGGGTCAGATCACAGGTGGTCTGGTCGACGGCCCTCTGGCGATGGACAACGCGGTTGACCTGAACGCGGCACGGACCAAAGGTATTACGTCCGAGGTCGGCGGCGCTGCGGATATTCTGGTCGCTCCGAATATCGAGGCCGGAAATATGGTGGCGAAACAGCTTACTTTCATCTCTCATGCCGAGGCCGCTGGCATCGTTCTGGGGGCAGCAGCGCCCATTATCCTGACGTCCCGGTCAGACGACGACGCGTCGCGCCTGGTATCTTGTGCGGTGGCAGTGCTGCACGCCAATGCAACCAAAGGCAAAATCCATGGCTAACCATGTTCTGGCGTTGAACGCCGGCTCTTCTTCGCTCAAGTTTGCGCTGTATGAACTGGTGGATGACAATCGCCCCAGTATGCGGTGGCGTGGACAGATTGAACGCTTGGGCGACGCGCCGCGTCTGCTGGCGCAATCCGCTGGTGGGCGGTCGATAGACCGGCCTTTGAGCAATACCAAAAGCCATGACGAAGCAATCCATGCGTTTCTGGAACTGGCGCAGGAATATCTGCCTGACATTCATGTCCGTGCGATCGGGCATCGCGTGGTGCATGGGGGCACCGTATATTCCGAGCCTGTTCGCATCGACGACGCTGTTATTGATACTCTCAGCAGCTTTATCCCCTTTGCGCCGCTGCACCAACCATACAGCCTTGCGGGCATTCGTGCCGCCAGCGCGGCTTTCCCCAACACGACGCAGGTCGCTTGTTTCGATACCGCCTTCCATCGTACGCACCCGTGGGTCAATGACACCTTCGCGCTGCCGCAAAGCTATTACGACAAAGGTGTGCGTCGGTACGGCTTTCACGGACTTAGCTATGACTACATTTCACAAAAGCTGAAAGAGATCGCACCGGGTCTTTACGATGGCCGGGTGGTTATCGCGCATTTAGGCAACGGTGCTTCAATGTGCGCGGTGTCCGGAGGGCGTGCCATTGCATCGACTATGGGGTTCTCGGCGTTGGATGGTTTGCCTATGGGGACGCGCAGCGGGCAACTGGACCCCGGTGTTGTGCTTTACATGATGCAGCAAGATGGCATGTCTGCCGATGAAATCGCCGAAGTCCTGTATCGCAAGTCAGGACTGTTGGGTCTTTCAGGTATTTCTTCAGACATGCGGACTCTGCTGGCCGCCGATACGCCCGATGCGCGCAAAGCCATCGACTATTACGTGTTCCGCATCCGTCGGGAGTTGGGCGCGTTGTCGGCCGCGCTGGAGGGGATTGATGCACTGGTCTTTACCGGTGGTGTTGGCGAAAACTCAGCCCCAATTCGGCAAATGGTATGTGATGGGATGCGGTGGATCGGAATTGATATGGATCACGCACGCAATGCAGATGGCGGTACAGTTCTGTCGACCGATTTCAGCCGAGTCCGAATTCTGTCGATCCCAACGAATGAAGAGATGGTGATCGCGTGGGCCGCTGCAGCGATGATGTAATCAATCTGCTTTCGTCTTTCGGTTCCGCGCGTACTTGAGCGCGGAACCCAACAGCGCACTGACGATTTCTGGCGTCAGCGCGCCTATTGGATCGCGCCGGACGCCCGAGACAACATTTCGCGCTTCGGTTAGGTTTTCTTTTATTTCAACCTCGATGTCTTGCAGGGCCATATCGCGCAGCTCGACGGCTGCGGTTGTATCCGTCGACGCGGTCATCGAGTTCGCGATTAATGCCAGCAAGACGGCAAGTACCAGATTCAGCCCGGCCAGAATAAGAGCAGCCACAGGTTTGGTCAGCGTCGCCGAAAGCCAGAAGAAGCCGGCTATGTTCAGCATCACTACCGCCAGACCGATGGCAAATCCTACCGCGGCGTAGATGCCGGTTCGTTTCGCTGCGACAGCAACCTGCCGTTGCGCAATCAGGCGTTCGGCGCGCAGGATGATCGAAATATTTCGGGAAATGCGGCTCATGCGTGGTCTCCTACCGGGAACGGCCCATCAGGTAGCCAACCGCGAAGATTCCGATGGCAAACATAATCGATTTCTTATGAGGGATATCCTCAAATTCCGTCAGCACCTCGTCAATCTGCGAGGTCCATTGATCCAGTGTGTCCGAAATCTGTTCGGTTACGCTTTCGCTTTTGGCAGGGTTTTCAGTCTGGGACCTATCGTCCAGTTGTCGACGGAGCTCCGCAACTTCTGCTTCCAACTCGGCTTTTGTTACCATCCTCGGGCCCTTTCACCGCTGACATACTATCACAGCTTTGCAGTGCGCCTGAGAATGATACCGAGTTTTTCCGTTTAGTAAAACGGACTTATGTGGCTAGTAGTCCGATACCAGCAAGAAGTCAGGCGCAACATCCTCTTCGATCGTTGCAAAACGCGGGATAGGGTCTTCGAATACATTGTCCGTGCGGTCGTCGTTAACTGTGGAGACCTCGCCGATCAGGCAGTCGCCCTTTTCCGCCCAGAAGGCGTGCCATATCCCTGGCATTAGCGTAACGCTTTCTCCCGGTTGCAGGCGTAGTAGCTCTCCGGGTTTGATGGTGACAGGACAACTGTCGCTGGGGACGACGACAGGATTGTCACGGTCAATGCCGCCATCCGGATCCGACGCATAAATCTCCATCACAAGATCGCCGCCGCCGCGGTTGATGATGTCTTCGGCCTTGATGATGTGGCGATGCATCGGCGAAAGCTGTTTGTCGCGGGACACCAACAGCTTTTCGGCATAGAGCATTCCCCGGCCTTTATTCAGATCGGTCACGTCGCCGTTGCGCAAGGTGAAAAGGAATAATCCAAGCTCATCAAACCGGCCTTGCCCGTAATCGGTGATATCCCAGCCTAGACCACGGTCTCGAATCCCTTGCGCATCATCGCTGCGCATACGGTCAGGCGCCCACCTGGCGAACGGAGGCAATACAGCGCCGAAAGAGTGAATGAATGCCTCTGCTTCGGATTTGATGGAATTAATTTCAGATCGTTTCATCTGTGCCTCTTCAGCTCAAAGCTCATGCGCCCAGGGTGGGTTTGCACCTGCGCGGGATACAGTGATCGCAGCAACCTGTGCCCCTTTGATGAGGGCCGCGCCTAGCGCATCAGTTGTAAGATGGCGTACGGCTGACTTGGTCAAGTGACCGGATTTCTGCAACTCTGCAAGAACGCCTGCATTGAACGTGTCGCCAGCGCCGACCGTATCGACAACTTCGACCGGGTTGGAGGGTGTCGATATTTCTGTTCCGTCTGCCAAATAGCCCGTAGCCCCATCGCTGCCTTTTGTTACAATCACGGCGGTAGGTCCGTCTTGTAGCAATCGCCGGGCTTTGTCAGCGGTACCTTTTTGTCCGGGAAGAATCCAATCAAGATCCTCGTCCGATACTTTTACAATATCCGACTGCGAGATCATCCGGTTCAACCGCGTTCGATACCGTGACTCATCCTTGATGAATCCCGGCCTGATGTTTGGGTCCAGCATAACGGCGCGGTCAGAACAATGCTGCTCCTGAACCGAAGCGTAGGCATCAGCGCAGGGTTCGCAAGCAAGACTTATCCCGCCAAAATAAAGGGCCGAAACACCGGCTAACTGCGGCGGCATGTCTTTGGGCATCAGCATTCGGCCCGCCGAGTTTTCGTCGTTAAACGAGTAGGTCGCGTGGCCGTTTTTCAACTGTACGAATGCCAAAGTCGTTGGACGATCCGAGCGAATGACATGCGTCTGATCTACGTGGCTGTTGGTTAAGGAGTCGGCAAGCTGATCGCCGAACATATCGCGGGACAAACCAGTGAGCATTCCAACCGATGCGCCCAAACGACCCAACGCGATGGCGGTATTGAAAATCGCCCCGCCGGAATGGGGAACAAAACCCTGCCCACCGTCGGTGGTCGGGGCGGGGATCATGTCGATCAGCGCTTCACCGCAGCACAAGATCATTCGGGGACCTTTCCGGTTTGGCCGCGTCAGGCCATCCGACGCGCGAGCGCACTTTTGCAGAAATTGTTAGCGCCAACAATGCCAAATTCATCCTGTTCGGAGACATAAAGGTTCATCGACCGGCGCAACTCACTAAACCGCCCCCCTGCGTTGAAGGCGTCTCGGAAGGCGTCCTTGAACAGCCAACGGTTCTTTTCAGCCACGCCGCCTACCAGAAAAACACCGCCCGCAGGCATCATGGTGACGGCCATATCGCCCATGACGGCCCCCAAGTGTGTGGTAAACATATGGGCCGCGCGTACCGCATGAGGGTCTGTTTGAGCCAGCGCGTCTTGCAGGATATCCTTTGCAGGACGGGTTTCTGCGTTGGTTTGACCAGCTGCGAGTTGGATAGCTTGGTAGAGGATGGGCAGGCCAGTGCCGCTCAGGAACATCTCGGCCTCAAGGGTCAGCGAGTCGTCAAAGAAACACTCGGGCGCGACCTTACGCGCGGCGCGAAATACTTCAACCTCGTCTGCGTGGCGCGGGGACAGGCCCACATGGCCGCCTTCGCCGGATGCCGTATGATAGTGCCCCTCGGAATAGAGCAACGACCCAACCCCGAGGCCGGTGCCCGGCCCAACGACCAAGCGGGTGCCGACCGGTGGGGTTTCCGCACCCTGCATCACTTCGACGTCACCGGCACCGATTTCGGCCACAGACCACGCCGCTGCGGTGAAGTCATTGATCACGAAGGTATGCTGCGCGCCGGTCGCACGACCGATATCATCCTCGGACAAATCAAGCTGCGCGTTGGTCAGTCGGATCGTACCATCCCGCACCGGCCCGGCCCCGGCGGCGACAACCGCCTGCGGGTCGGTACCGATCTCATCGCGCAGGCTGTGAAACGCCTCGAGCAGTTGCGGCAGCTGACCCGTTGGGTTTTTGCGCAGATCGGTGAGTTTCCCGTTTGAGATAACTCCCAACCGGGTGTTGGTCCCGCCGATATCGGCAACCAGATTCCAGTGTTCATGCATGGCTCCGGCGGGTTGTGCCAGGGGGACAGAGACTTGTGCGCCGGCGAGGGCAGTTTTCACCGCCTCAAAGGACGCTTTGGGTGTCCGCTCCATCGTATCGAAATCCACATCAACCAGACCAAAGCGCTTCTCGTAGCCAAGGGCCCATTCGTAGTTGTCCAGCAGCGACCAGATAAAATAGCCTTTGACGGGCACATCCTGATCCAACGCGTCTTTCACAGCGGCCCAATGCTGGTTGAGGTAGTCGATCCGGTCCTCATCCTGCTGGCGCTCAGAGCTGGCCATGCCATTTTCGGTCACATAGATCGGCAGATCGCCGGTATATTCTCGAGCGGCCCGGGTAAGGAAACGTGTCAGGGCGGAAGGCTCAATTTCCCACCCCATTTGGGTTTTGGGCAGGGGGCCAGGGACCTCTTGCAGGCTGGGCCAGGCGGTGTCGGCAGGCGCGATCAGTTTGCGGGTGTAGTAGTTCAGCCCGCACCAGTCCACGGGCGCGCCGATCGTGTCGAAATCATCCTGCCACCCGGTTGGCAAATAGAGATCCAACCCGTCCAGAACATTTTGCGGATAGGCTTTGTTGAACACGCCGCCCAGAAAGAACCGGTTGTAGATACCGTCATACAAGTCGGCGGCTTTGCGCGCCTCGGCGCTGTCATCGGCGGGTTCGGCCCATTCCAGATTGAACACCGCGCCCAGATTGGACATGCCCAGACCGCGCATCGCCTCGATCGCTCGGCCATGCGCGAGCAGAACATGATGCATCGCGCGAGCCGTCGCACGGATATCGCGCAGGCCAGGAGCGTGGTGGCCGTCGAAATGGCTCAGCCAGCTGACGCACCAGGGCTCATTGATGGGGGCAACACTGAACATCCTGTCGCCGATGCGGCCCATTATGACCTCGGTGAAATCGGCGAACCATCCGGCAATATCCCGGTTGCGCCACCCGCCCAAATCCGCCAGCGGCGAGGGCAGTTCCCAATGGTAGAGCGTCGCACAGGGGCGAATGCCGCGTTCCAGTAGCGCATCGGCCAGCCGGTCGTAATAGTCCAACCCGGCTTCGTTCACGACCCCGCGTCCTTCAGGCAAAACCCGCGCCCAGCTGGTTGAAAAGCGATAGCAATCAAACCCGGCTTCGCGCACCAGATCAAAGTCCTGATCGAAACGGTTGAGGTGATCGCAAGCGAGATCTCCGTTTTCGCCCCGCACCACGTTGCCGGGCGTGCGGGCAAAGGTGTCCCAATGGGTCTGACCTGCGCCACCCTGCGCGTGGCCTTCGATCTGATAGGCAGAGGTTGCGACACCAAAGAGGAAATCTTTGGGGAAATCAGCGCGGGTATATTTCATGTTCAGAACCTGTCAGGAGCGGGGCCGGTCGAGCCGCCAACTACCAGTTCGGCCTCCAGCAATCTAGTTTTAACCGGGTCGTCCGGTGTTTTGATCCGGTCAATCAGCATTTCGGCGGCGATCTCCCCAGCCTGCCTGACCGAGGATCGCGTTGCAGTAAAGATCGGTACGTCCTGTCCATTCTTGAGATAGGAAAGGTCGTCATCATGCGCGATGACCGATACATCGCGACCCATTTTCAACCCAGCCTCATTCAAGGCGCGCCGCACCCCGATGGCAGAAATCATTGACGAGACCAATATGGCCGTCGGGGGGTTATCCAGTTGCAGCATGTCGCGGGCTTCGTGATGGCCGTAAACCTCGGTCATCTCGGCGCTGCGCATCAGAGCGGGTTCGGGCGTCAGATTGGCTTCTTGCAGAGCCTGCAGATATCCTTCGCGCCGACGTTGGGCGAAATCCATATCCTCCAACCCATTGATCAGCGCGATACGTTTGTGCCCCAGATCAATCAGAAAACGGGTCGCCCTCAGGAATGAGCTTTTGTTGTTCACATCGACCCAGTCATAAGGCACCTCGATCCCGGTCGAGCGGCCATGTACGATGAACGGAACCGCCATGCGGGTCAAAACCTCGATCCGGTGTTCGTTGACCTTGGGGCCTTGCAGAACGACCCCATCGACAGCGCCGCGTTGGAACAAGTCCCGATAGGTGCGTTCGATCGAGGTATCGTCGGCATTGGTGAACATCATGTCATAGCCATGCGCGCCATAGGTCCGAGCGGCCCCCGCTACAAAATCCCCAAAGATCGGGTTCACCATTTCATGTTGCGCTGAGCTAGGAATCACATGCCCGATCACCATAGAACGCCCCGTGGCCAGCCCTTTGGCGCGGCTGTTCGGGCGATAGCCGTGTTTGGTAGCCGCAGCCTGAACCCGCTCTCGCGTGGCCTCGTTCACTTCGGGGTATCCGTTCAGCGCGCGACTGACCGTTGTCTGTGAAAGACCAAGGATTTCTGAGAGCTGCTTTAGGTTCATATCTCTTCAAAGCGCCTTCAAATTTGTGGCAAAACCGTTGTGAGAGGGTTTTCCTATTGGGTCAACCTGTTTCTACACGTCGTGTGTTTTATTAATTTTTTGACGAATTTTAAACCCAATATTGACAGAACTTGAATGTTAGCGGATAAAACCCGTCATTCAAAGCGCTTTGAAAACTGAGTCTCATGGGCGCGACAGAGTTGGGAGGAGAATTCATGAAACACTCGCTTTACGCAGGCGCGGCAACGTTCGCCCTGATGGCGGGCGCGGCGCATGCCGACAAGGTCACGGTGTTTGGCCCCTGGTTGGGGCCGGATCAGGAAAATGTCGAAAAGGTGCTGGACGGCTTTGCTGCTGCGACCGGGCATGAGTACGCCTATGTCGGCTCGGATAGTTTCGAACAGCAGATCCGCATCGACGCGGAGGCGGGATCTGCCCCCAACGTTGCGGTGTTCCCGCAGCCCGGTCTGGCAGCGGATATGGCCAAATCTGGATTCTTGACGCCTTTAGCAGATGGCACATCCGATTGGATTCGCGACAATTACGCTGCAGGCCAATCCTGGGTCGATCTGGGGACTTACGCAGGCCCGGACGGTGCGGACAGTCTTTACGGATTTTTCTACAAGGTCGATGTGAAATCGCTGGTCTGGTATGTTCCCGAGAACTTCGAGGACGCCGGGTACGAAGTGCCGACCACGATGGAGGAACTCAAAGCTCTGACGGACCAGATTGTGGCAGATGGCGAGACGCCTTGGTGTATCGGTCTGGGGTCTGGCGGAGCGACCGGCTGGCCCGCGACCGACTGGGTCGAGGACATGATGCTGCGTACACAATCGCCCGCGGACTATGACGCCTGGGTCGCAAATGAGATGAAATTCAATGACCCAAAGGTTATCGCGGCGATCGAAGAATTCGGAGCCTTCGCCCGCAACGACGACTATGTCGCTGGTGGGGCAGGGGCCGTGGCCACGACCGATTTCCGCGACAGTCCCAAAGGCATGTTCAGCTCTCCGCCGCAATGCTATCTGCACCGTCAGGCCTCGTTCATTCCGGCTTTCTTCCCCGAAGGCACGGTCGTGGGTGAGGATGCGGATTTCTTCTACTTCCCGGCCTATGAAAGCAAGGACTTGGGCAGCCCGGTTCTGGGTGCGGGCACGCTTTGGGCAATCACCAATGACAGCCCCGGCGCTCATGCTTTGATCGAGTATCTGCAGACCCCCGAAGCGCACGAGACCTGGATGCAGCTAACCGGGTTCCTGACACCGCATAAGGGTGTTGATACCTCGCTGTTCTCGGACCCGACGTTGAAGAAGATGAACGACATCCTTCTGGGTGCGACCACCTTCCGGTTTGACGGGTCTGACCTAATGCCCGGCGGTGTTGGCGCAGGGACGTTCTGGACCGGCATGGTCGACTATGCTGGCGGGACCTCGGCGGAAGAGGTTGCCAACGAAATCCAATCCTCCTGGGACGCGCTGGACTAAGCGTTCCTGATCGGGCAACCCGCTGGTGCGGGTTGCCTGCCACCGTCGCAAGGGAGACGCGGCATGCATCCGGCATTACAGGGCCTGCTGACCATCGCCATCGGCGTGTCAGGGTGTGTGGGCTATTTCTACCTCTCCAACCAATTTCTGGACAAAGTGCTGTTCCCGGCGCGCGGCCCGAATGCAGGGCGCAATATCAACCGCGCCAACATGATCCGGCCGTGGTTGTTTCTGTTCCCGGCGTTGGCGGCGTTGGGCCTGTATCTGGCCTATCCGGTGGTCGAAACGCTGCGCTTGTCCCTTACGGATCGGGTACCCGGTGGGGGCTATGAATGGGTGGGCCTGGAAAACTACATCCAGATGGCGAATGAGCCCAAGTTCTGGGAAGCCATGCGCAATAACATGTTCTGGTTGATCATCGTGCCGGCGCTGTCGACCGCTTTGGGCCTTTTGGTGGCGCAACTGACCGACCGCATCCGTTGGGGCAATATCGCCAAGTCGCTGATCTTCATGCCGATGGCGATCTCGTTCGTCGGGGCCTCGGTGATCTGGAAGCTGGTCTATGACACTCGCCCGGCCGAACAGGATCAGATCGGGATGCTGAACGCCCTTTATATCTTCTTTGGCGGGACCGAGCCGCAAACTTGGCTGACCATCCCGTTCTGGAACAGTTTCTTCCTGATGGTCGTGCTGATTTGGATTCAGACCGGCTTTGCCATGGTGATCCTGTCCGCGGCCTTGCGTGGCATCCCCGAGGAAACCGTCGAGGCCGCCATTCTGGACGGCGCCAACCCGTTCCAGATTTTCTTCCGTATCAAGGTGCCGCAGATCAAGACCACAATTCTGGTCGTATGGACCACGATCACGATCACCGTGCTCAAGGTCTTTGACATCGTCTTTGCCATGACCAACGGCCAGTGGGAGACACAGGTTCTCGCCAACTACATGTATGACAAGCTGTTCCGCGCCAATGACTGGGGTGTGGGGTCGGCCTCGGCCATGGTGATCATGCTGCTGGTCACTCCGATCCTGATCTGGAACGTGCGCAACGCGCGCAAAGAGATGGAGTGAGGCCATGAGCAATATTGCAGGAACCAAACCGGCGCTGCGCTGGGTCGTCCATGCCTCGGTCATATTTCTGGTCGTGCTTTGGGTTGTGCCAACACTTGGGCTGTTGATCTCGTCTTTTCGCACGGCCGATCAAATTGCCACAAGCGGCTGGTGGAAATCGCTTTTCCCGTCCGAACAGAACCTGACTTTGCGGTCCACCGCGCCGGACACACAGGTTCTGGAAAACGGGGTTTACGTGATCGAAGGCAACCTGTTTGACGCGGGAACGACGGCTACGATCTCTCAATGGGGTGTCAGCTCTCGGGCCGTGGATGCGTTTGTTCCGGGGGTGTTGTCACGTTAACCGTCGTTCGGTTGCTCATGCTTGGATTTGGACATAGGTGACATCGATGAATTCATCGTC
>NZ_JBXWLY010000023.1:0-36596 GCF_059609525.1 Ruegeria sp. YTSC325 | reverse complement strand
CGACGATGAATTCATCGATGTCACCTATGTCCAAATCCAAGCATGAGCAACCGAACGACGGTTAACGTGACAACACCAAAATTGTTTTTGCGAGGAGATTTGGCAGCGTTGAAGTCAAGTTCAACTCTACCCTCAATACCACAGATAACGGAAACTGCGGACATTAGATACAACTATATTCGATGACAGGGGTAACGAGCATTCCGCCCACCCTCACGACCGCCGCATTTGCTCTCCAAGACGGCTCATCCAGTTCGAAATACAAGAAGGCATGAAGAGAACCGTTGCTTATCTCGCTAATACCAAGACAATTGGAAAATTCACCGACGCCTGACTCGCGCTTGTTTCCATTCGACAAATTCAGCTTTCAAGCGCATTGCTGCTCACTTTGCATGGTGAAGCATTCGGCAGAACGGGCACTTTGCCGCCATGTGGTGCTGCAGCAACCGACCGCAGGAGCGCGATCCGGAACCGGACGCTGATGTAATATCACCAGAGTTCGGAAACAATGTTGCAGATCAGAGGCCTGACGATCCTCGCATTTGGATCCTGTGACCTTCAGCTACGCTTTGCCGATATTGGCGCGACGGGCGGCGAAATCGGACTGCGAGGCCTTGATGGACCTAAGCCGCAAGAAACCGATCCTGAAGAACCGGGTGTCGGAACATGTCGAACGGGCTGTGATCGAGTTGGCCATCGAAGATCTGGCCCTAGGTTAGAACCGTGCAAGTTGGGAGTTGCAACAGAAGAGCATCATGGCGTCGCCGTCGGGCGTCCGTTCGGTCTGGTTCAGGAACGACCTGGAAACCATGAAGACGCGGCCGAATGTCCACGCATCTATTGGCCGCTGGTTTCAAAATCCTGAGTGAAGCGGACTCGACTTTGGAAAGTCACAGCTGGCTCAAGGAAAGAGCCGAAGCACCGAAGCCTGACAAACGACTTCTGGTGACTATCCTGCTATTGTTCGGAGACGTTCCCGGGGAAATGACAAAGAACCAACTCCGGGGCTTCATGAATGCCGGATGCTAACCTGTTCCTTAATTTGTGAAGCCTAATCAACCGTTTCCGCATTGTCCGTTTCTCAGAAACTGAAAAACCTGCTGGTGAATATCCTGCGTGGATGGCTCCTGCATAGCCAGACATTGATCCACGTGGTCATTGCGTCCACGCTTCAATGGCGTAGTCTCTTTTCACCCGAATTGGCGTAGTTGTCCCATGATAGACAATCATCAAAGCCTGCCCCAAGAGTCCGCCGATAGAATAACAAAACCCTTCGCACGCTTCCTAGAGATCCAAGCGGCCGCGAGTGGGCTCCTGTTCCTGGCTGTTCTGCTGGCTTTGGCGCTGGCAAACTCGCCTTGGCAAGAAGGCTTCCTGGGCTTCTGGAAGACCCCTGTTGGCCTGACATTCGGTTCGTTCGATTTCACCCGCTCGCTGCGACACTGGATCAACGACGGGCTGATGACCCTCTTCTTTTTCGTGCTTTCTCTGGAGCTCAAGCGCGAGATCGTACTGGGCGAATTGCAAAACCCGCGACAGGCCGCCCTGCCGTTCGCGGGCGCTTTGGGCGGCATGGTGGTGCCGGTCGCGTTCTATCATTTGTTGATGTCCGGGCAGCCCGGGGCGCACGGCTGGGGAACCGTGATGGCAACCGATACGGCGTTCGTGATTGGATGCCTGGCGCTTTTCGGAAGGCGGATCCCGTCCACCTTGCGTCTGTTCCTTCTTTCTCTGGCCATTTTTGACGATGTCGGCGCAATTCTCGTCGTCGCCTTCGGTTACGGGGAAGCGTTGAACTGGTCGGCGCTCGGTTTGGGTCTGCTGGGAATTGGTGTCGTCGCAGGCGCCTCGCGCGTCGGGATCAGAAGTGTCCCGGTCTATTTTCTTCTCGGTGCGGCAGTCTGGCTATGCATCGATGCCTCCGGCGTTCATGCGACCATCGCAGGGGTCATTCTGGGCCTTATGACGCCGACGCGCATATGGGTAAGCGATGCCCGGCTGCATGCAATCCTTGGACGCCTACGCGCCGTTCCGGCCGGCGATCGGCAGCAGGGAGATACCGCAACCCGCCATAACCTGCGTCAAGCAAGCAGAGCGGTCACGGAGGCACTCTCGCCAGTCGAACGGCTCGAGACAATGCTGCACCCTTGGGTCGGCTTTGCAATCATGCCGATTTTCGCGCTGGCAAATGCCGGCATCACGGTTCAGGGTGCCGATTTCGAACAACCGGTCTCCTTGGCGATAATTGTCGGTCTGGTGCTAGGAAAACCGATCGGCGTCTTCGGGTTCAGCTGGCTAGCTGTCCGATCAGGCCTGGCAGTGTTAGCGCCGGGCTTGTCGGGGCCGTTAATTCTGGCCGGCTCGTTTCTAACTGGTATCGGTTTCACGATGTCGCTGTTCATAGCGGGCTTGGCCTTCGATCCGGCAACGCTGAACGCCGCTAAGCTTGGAATTCTCTCAGGATCAGCTATTGCCGCAACGGCCGGGATCCTCATGCTGCTCCTGCTGACAATTCACGCAGCGCGCACAAAAAGCGCCACAAGCACCGCAGAACAAGACCGGGTACCCTAGAATGGGAAGAATACCGGGATCACCCCGACCACGGCTGCGCCGACGATAAGATTCATCGGCACGCCGATCCTGAGGAAGTCGGAAAACCTGTAGTTCCCAGCGCCATATACCAATGTGTTGGTCTGATAGCCGACCGGAGTGGCGAAACTTGCACTTGCGCCAAACATCACAGCGACGACGAACGGCTTGGCGTCGACACCGAGTTGTTCCGCAACACCGATCGCGAGAGGTGTAACGACGACGGCTACGGCGTTGTTGGTAACCGCCTCGGTGAGCGCCGAAGACAGTATGTAGATCACAGCGAGCGTGACAATTAGGGGCAACTCTACGAGAGTCGGCACCAATGTCTCCACGATCAGGTTGACTGCTCCTGCATTCTGCATACCGCTGCCGACGATTAGCATGGAAAAGATCAGCACAAGGACGCTGGCGTCGATGGACGCCCAGGCTTCGCCGCTGTCGATGCACCGGAGCACGAGGATGGCAGCGACCGCGACAAGGGCAAGCACGCTGATCTCGGCGAACCCGGCTGCGGCGAGCGCCACAACCGCGAAAAGCGCGAACAGAGCCAGCGGCGCTTTCCCGCGGCGGAAGGCGCGCCCCCCGGCATCCGTGATCGCGGCAAGATCGCCCGCCTCGGTCATTCGGGCAAAGCCTTCAGGCGTTCCTTCCAAAAGCAGCGTATCGGCGGGGCGCAATAGCGCCGTCGACAGGTCGGGTCCAAGCACTTCCCCATGTCGGTGGGCACCAAGAACACGCATGCCGTATCGGTGCCCCATGGCAAGCTGGGCAATGCGCACTCCGCGGCTTCGGCGTGAAAGCGTCACGATAGCTTCGGCGACGATCAGCTCCGAGGTGTTTTCGGCCGCTGGCCCCTGGCGCAACCCGACTTCGATCCCTTCAAGTTTCCTGAGGGTGAGCAGTTCTGATGTCGCAACCTTGGCAATGATTCTGTCGCCCGGTTCGAGTATGTGTTCACTCAACCCCTCTCTCTTGACTCCAGAACGCGCACGGATGCCGACGATTTCAACACCTCTTCGGCTGAGGGCGGCGATTTCATCAATCGTTCGACCAATATTCGGGTAGTCCTCTCGCGGGCGTACCTCGGTCAAAAAAGTCGCTTCATCGTCGCCGCCCTGTTCCGCAATATCCTTTCGGTCCGGCAGCAGGACAGGTCCAAGCAGGAGGAGCGCCACACCGCCTGTGGCCGCGGCCACCAGACCGACCGGTGTGATCTCGAAAATTGAAAACGGTTCCAAGCCAGACGCCTGGGAAACGCCGTCCACCAGAAGGTTGGTCGACGTGCCGATCAGAGTACACGTCCCGCCCAGGACGGACATGTAGGATAGCGGAATCAACAGGCGTGTCGCAGCAAAGCCCAGGCTCTGCGCCAAACGAATGGCCACCGGTATGAGGACGATGACGACCGGAGTGTTGTTAATCAGACCCGAGGCGACTAGCGTCGCGATGAGAAACGCCGCTATACCGGCGACCGGGCGCTTGCTCCCTGCGGCGACAACCTTGTTCGCAAGTGCGTCGAGAAGCCCGGTTCGGACCAGCGCGCCGCTGATCACGAACATCGCAGCGATCGTTATGGGTGCAGGGTTCGAAAACGCTGCCAAAACTTCATTCGTGGGGACAAACCCCAAGACGACAAACAGCGCGGCGGCCCCCGCAGCGGTTACGTCCGGTTCGAAGCGCTCGGAAAGAAATGCTGCGAACAGAAGGACGACAACTGCGAGCGCAAGATAGGGTTCATAGTCGGCGATGAGATCAATCAGTCCGCCCTCCTTCATTCATACCTTTGCCGCTGACGATATGGCGGTCACAGCATCCACCTTCCTGATTAGAGTGACAACTGAGTAATCAGCCCAATTGTCCCGACAATACTGGCTCAGAAAGAAACCCAACTGGCACAGACGTGGCCGTCCGTGGAACGACAAATGTCCTATTTAGGTGCCCCCAGTTTCCTATCCAACGCGCCAATTCACTGACCAGTGGCAATATTTCGCAAGGCTCAGACGGGAAGTGCCCGGGCCTCTGCAAACGATAGCAATCTGCGGCTTTTCTCATCCCAAAGGTGCAGTCGCGCGCAGCGGAAGCTTTCCCAAAGCGTAATGCGTCTGGTCTGCGCCAGGGCGTCGTGATCCTTGACTACGTCGTGCAAACGGTAAAAGGGGATGCGGCTGGCCAGATGATGCACATGGTGGACTCCGATGTTCCCGGTGATCCAGCGCAGGATGCCGGGCAGAGCGTAGTGCGAACTGCCGTGAAGGGACGCGTCCCGGATGTTCCAGTCTTCCTCGTGCCGCCAGCTGGTTTTCTCAAACTGATGCTGCACGTAGAAAAACCACATGCCGGCTATTGCGGCCAGAAGCATCGTCGGCAGGAAGACGAACAGCATTACCTCCCAACCGCCCAGCAAGACAATCACTGTCAGAGTGAGGCCTATGGCAGCGTTTGTCGCCATCGCACTCAACCAGTAGCGCCAGCCGGACCGCATCAGATGGACGGGCAGCCGGTTGTGCAGAAAGAACGTGTAAAACGGCACTACTCCGAACAGGAAAACCGGATGGCGCAACAGGCGGTAAAGCGTACGGCCGGGCCATTCCTTCCCGCGGTACTCCCTGACTGTCAGCACCGGCAGGTCTCCGATGCCCCGCCGGTCCAGGTTTCCGCTCGTGGCGTGGTGGATCGCGTGGGTCTTGCGCCAGACGTCGTAGGGTGTCAGCGTGATAACGCCGATCACGCGACCGATCCAATCGCACAGACGCCGGTCGCGGAACAGGGAACCATGTCCGCAGTCGTGCTGGATTATGAACAGCCGGAGCAGGAAGGCTGCATTCGCCAACGCGAGAGCCAGTGCCAACACGGTGCTGATCGAGAGCACCCACCAGGCAACCGCCCATATTGCCACGAAAGGCACGAGCGTGACCGTCAGTTCGAAAATGCTGCGGGAGGGGATTGGCTGCCGGTACTTCATCAGGGTTCGTGTCCAGTCTGATGCGGTCAGCTGCGCCTCTTCCTGTCTCGGACCGGTTACACCGGAGGGGTATCCCGCGCCGGGTGCCCCACCCGTGACGGGCAAGGGTCCTGGCTGGACTCGCGCTTGCCGCGCGGTCGATGCAGATCCGGCTTTCAACATGTCGGTTTGGACGCTGCCGTCTTGGTGGCATGTGCCAACTGGCATGTCCTGATGACCGGGCTGTTGGCCCCGTGCCTTGTACGAGTAGAACGAAAACGGCATAGGCAATGTCCAACCCGGTGCAATTGAGTAGGTCATCCCGGCGGCCTCCGAACGGAGTTCCCGCCAGCAATGATCCGGTTGATGAGAACCGCCACGGCCCGATGCGCTTCTATTTCGCCATCAGTAACAGCTGCGTTCTCATGCGTCTTTGCAGCATCGCGAAGGATGCCTACGATCTCGCGTTCAGGCAGGACTTTGTGATCGTTCAGCGCCAGCAACATGGACTCGCAGATTGCGAGGGCAGCCATTCCCGAGAAGTCCTGCTCGCTAAGCATTTTGTGGTTTCCTTCCAGGTAACGCTTAGAGTTACGCGCGACCGGGCGGCCTCGCTTTTCACCAGCATCTTCGCAGAAAAAAGGCTAAGCTGGGCTAACCGAAAGCAGTCTCCGCACGATTGCGTCTGGAGATTTTTCGGCTTGTGAGGCCCCGATGACGGATATCTTAGAAAGCCCGCTTACAAAGAAGTTACAAGTCTTCCTCGCCTTGTCTGAAGATGAATTGGATGTTTTGAAGCGTCTGCATCTGCGCCGCCGGTCCTTCACGGCGGGGCGTGATCTTGTGCATCAGGGGCAATCTGATCAGGCCGCTTACATTCTGGCCGCCGGCTGGGTGTGTTCCTACAAGCTTCAGCCGGACGGAACCCGACAGATCGTAGACTTCCAGATACCAGGGGATTTTCTTGGATTGCGCAGCGTGCTGTTGCGCACCTCCGACCACAGTTTCGAGCCGGTCACGGACATTCAGGCGGTGGAGGTTCTGGAGGGCGACCTTCTGGAAGCATTCGAGAAAACGCCGCGCCTGGCGGCAGCCGTTCTCTGGGCAGCATCACGGGACGAAGCCATGGTCGTCGAGCACCTCGTTGGGGTTGGCCGACGCGCCGCAGATGCGCGCATGGCGCATTTCTTCTTGGAACTGGCGGAACGGCTGAGGTTGGTCGGAATGGGGAGCAAGAAAGGATACGCTTGCCCTTTGACGCAGTACCATCTTGCTGATGCACTGGGCTTAAGCGCCGTCCATGTGAACCGTGTTTTGAGGCAGCTTCGCGAAAAACGGCTGCTGACCTTTCGGGACGGCCGCGTGACGTTCGACGACTATGACGGATTGGTGGCCATTTCAGGTTTCGATACGGCGTATCTGGATCAGACCGGCCCACTTTTGAAATGAAGGAGGCCGCCCTTCGCTAAACTTGGGCGGCCTGACTTTCTTCTAAAACGAGATAAGTCAGTAATAAGACGAGATAAGTCAGATAATCTCTTCTGCAGCCGCGTTGAGTTCTCTGTCCGTCTCGTCGTAGTTATTCGCCTCGTGCGCTTTCTCGGCAGCCTGGTAGTGTTCCAGCGCCCGATCCTTTCTGGGACCGGCAGGCGCTTTGTCACAAGCTGCTTTGACCGAGGTCATCTTCTCGGTGACATTGGTTTGTTCAGGCGTCATTAGAATGTCCTTTCCTGGACATTCCGAGAATAGGAAACGCTGGGCAATGCGGCTCGTTTCAAGAACCGCACGCTTCACGCGCTTCTATTTTGCTCGGAAATGAGTGCCGCCGGAGATTCGGCAGGCACGAAGCGATGTACTCATCTTCTCCGCTCCGCTGCACTGACGCAGGTTAGCCTGGGACACTCGAAAGTTGTACTGTCCGCTTGGGTATCGGCTGTAGTGGTCAAGTTCTGGTTCTGAATCCAGACCCCAGGGGCCGGTTCACATGTCAATAAGTTCGTTAGAGGTTTCGCCCCAAGGTGAAGATTCACCCTGCTGGAGTCAGGTGGTGGGGGTTTGCTGATGTGACAGCCGCAGCCACCGACCGTTGTCCAGAAAATATGTGGACGCGCAGAGCGCCTCATAGATTGGTGAACCCGACTTTTCAGCGAATACGCGATAGGCGAGCACGGCAATGGCTCCTTGCCTGATTTGGCTACGGTCTTTCATTTCCACGGTTCGCCAGCCCGTGTTTTTCTTCATATGCTCCAGGATCTGTCCGCCCTGAAGGATGCCTGGCGGATAGGGAAGTATCATCACTGCATTTGTTGCAGTCACCGTGCGAGCGCTGTCCGCGCCGCTGGTCCAGTGTCGCGCCTCCAGATCCCAGAGGATCGCATTGTCCAGACCGGGCGTGCCGCCCTGCCTGCGGTCGCCGTCCTGTGCTTTGCCCAAGGTCATTGGCCCGTTCCCGGAGTGCCAGCGAGTATTAATTGCACAATCAGAAAGAAGATCGTCAGTACCGCCCATATCAATCCAGGAAAATTTGCCGGCCGGTTTTCCACACCACCAGAATCAGCCCTCAAACGCTTACGTCGTTTGGGAAGAAGACGGGTCAGTTCCCGCGCGAGCGTTCCGCTATCCTGTTTGAGTTCGGGCACGTCACGGAATTGCGACAACAGCATCTCCAGTCGCGAACCAGCGGCCTTTTCCTCCAAAGCGGCAAGCGCGGCTGCCTCTTCCCAAGGTTCGAGTTTTAGCCTTGCAAGGGCCGAAAGTACCGTAACAGCATTGCCTTTCCGGTCTTCACCAACGAAGGCCTGCAAAAAACGATCGAACTCAGGGCTATGCGGGTAAAGAATGCCACCTGCGGGCATCACCGTTTCCTCCTTTTCAATGTTTTCGGATCTTGGGAGCGAACGTGCCGAATGACCGGGGCCTCCTCTGGCAGGATCAAAATGTTTCGGATTGTTTTGATCATACCCGCATCGCCTGGAGCATGCGCTGACGCAGATCAGCCGGTGTCCAAACCTCTGAAGTCAAGCATCAGGGCAGCTCCAAGGTTCGCCAGCACTGCCCAGGGCCCAGCGGCGCTAACATGGGTCAGCGCGCATCGCCCGGTTCTGGGATAATGTATGATGACCGCAAATGCAGGCTACCTCTCTGCAATCAGGATACGGCAGCCTTTGCAGCGCGGAAGGCACGTATACATCGCGGAGACCGGAGATGGCGCTGCGTTCAATCAGATCCACCGTGACCTTCCCGCGCCCGTTTACCCTATCCGGATATTCGGACGAGCTGCCTGCCGGTGAATACGAAGTATTGGTTGAGGAAGAACTTATCGAGACGCTGAGTTTCCCGGCTTACCGCAGAACAGCGATTTTCCTGACTATAAACGGCAAGGGGCGTTCGCTGGGCCGAACAGAAATGCGGCCAATTACCTGGACCGACCTGGAAACGGCACTTGGCCGCGGCATTCAATATGACACCTGAAGATAGCGAGGCGGCGCTTTGCCGCTGGAGGAACTACAATGAACACTCCCGAATGGCTTAAACCTGGCCTCTACGGCGCCGTCATCGGCGCGGTACTTGTTAGTGTAGCTGGATTTTCTTGGGGCGGCTGGGTAACCGACCGAACCTCGAACGACAGGTCCGTGGCGATGGCCCGCGAACATGTTGTCACCGCATTGGTGCCTGTCTGTCTGGACATGGCCCGATCCGATCCGGAACGGGCTGCCAAGATGGCGGCGATCCGGGCAGCCTCTACCTTCCGGCAGCGAGAGGCCCTCATGGCGGCTGGCTGGGCGACGGTACCAGGCACAGAGACCCCGAACCGGGACATTGCGCACGCCTGCCTTGCAGCCCTTGACGTAAACAAGTCACCGGAGCGTCCGGAAAACACGATCAATGAAGGATGAGCAGCGCCATGTCACCACCTCTGCCTGAAACAACCGATCTTGAACGGCGCGTTCTAGCCCATGAACGGGTTCTCCAGTCGCTTATTGCTTACATGTCCCACACAGAACCGCGTTTCCTTGAGCACTTGAAAAAGCGTTTTGTTGAGCCGATGGCCATGGTGCGGCACGAGCATGACCACCGGAACGCGGATGATTACGCGGAGGAGTTCATTCGCGCCGTGATGGCCCTTGGAGAAACGCAATTGCCAAAGGCGGCGAGCTCCAGGGATCTCAAGAAGCCATTACACCAACCGAAAAAAAGACAAACTTCGGCACACCCCTATTATCCAACCGCGCAAGCTGATCGTGTCCGTGTCAGAGAGAGGAATGGGATCTGGGAGGTCAAGGTGGATGGTGTGTTCCACGGGGACTACCACGACAAGGGCATTGCTCTGGCGGCCGCAGCCTTGGCCCGCTTGTCGCTTTGATGAAAGGACTTCTCCTATGAACGAGCTAGTCAGAAAGTCCATTGCGGTTTTCACCCGGCCCTTCAGTTTGCCTGGCTTCGACGAGACGCTTCCGGCAGGAGAATACGATATTGAAACGGAACTGTCCTCACCGCCCGACCATCTGCACCCTGAAGCCTGGAAAGCATCTGTAGCGGTGAGACTGCATTCCCGGGCATCCCACCCCGGTCTGACGAGAACCTTGGCCGTTTCACTGGCGGACCTCGATGACGCCCTGGCAAAGGACAAGCTGACGGGAAAAGATCTGGCAGAACTTTTCCTGGAAGAGATGCTCGCAGACCCGATGGTTCGGCTGGTGATGGAGGCCGACGGTGTTTCCGAGATGCAGCTTCGGCATCTCTACGCGGGCGGGCGCGCATCCCAGACGGACAAAGAGGCGCCGGATGCGGCTCCAGCAGGTAAGTTGCCACAGGAAAATTCACCAATACAGGCTGCGGAGAACGAAGGAATGCCGACACAGGGGGAATAAGACACGTGGATCCACCCCGCCGACCGCCAGGGTCTGCGCCGGGTGCCGGTTCGCACGAGCAAGGGAGAAAACGATATGCCCGACCAGAACGGCGGCCCGGAAGACCGTGGGCCATGGCAAAGCAAACAGAAGAGCAATCCTCCCGAGATTGACGATCTTCTTCGTCAAGGCCGCGACCGCCTGAGCGGATTATTCCCTGAAGGGCGGCCGCCTCTGAGAGGGGTACTGGTTGCAGGAGCGATAGTCTTGGCGGCGGTTGCAGCCTGGTCTTCTTATTACACAGTCCCGAGCGACTCGGTCGCCGTTGTCCAGCGTTTTGGCAAATACACTGCTGAGGTTTCGCCTGGCCTGCATTTCAAATTCCCGTTTGGCATCGACGTTGCCACACTGGTGCCCGTGAAACGGCAACTGAAGCAGGAATTCGGATTCACCACGCCGGGCAGGAGTGATCCCTTCCAAAGCCCGTCAGACGGCCGACGTGAAACCGAAATGGTCACGGGAGATCTGAACGCCGCGCTTGTGGAATGGGTGGTGCAATACCGGATCTCGGATCCCCTGAAGTTTCTGTTCGAGGTACGCGAGCCAAGCGCGACTTTGCGCTACGTCTCTGAGTCCGTGATGCGCGAGGTCGTTGGAGACCGCACGGTTGACGAGGTCATCACCATCGGCCGGCAGGAGATTGAGAGCGAGGCACTTTTTAAGATGCAGGCTCTGTCCACGAAATACGCCATGGGCATCAGTATCGACCAGGTGCAGCTGAAGAACATCAACCCGCCGGGGCCTGTTCAGGCGTCATTCAATGAGGTCAACCAGGCACAGCAGGAAAAGGAACGCCTGATCAACGAGGCGCGCCGCGAGTACAACAAAGTCATTCCGCTGGCCGAGGGCGAGAAAGATCAGCGGATTCGAGAGGCTGACGGTTATCGCCTGAAACGGATCAACGAGGCGGAAGGCGACGCCGCGCGGTTCACCGCGCTTTTGGCCGAATACGTCAAGGCACCAGAGGTCACGAGGCGGCGGATATACATAGAGACACTGCAGGATGTTCTGCCCACAATCCTGTCAAAAATAATTGTCGAAGGATCGACTGCGAGCATCCTGCCGCTTTTGAACCTCGACAGGCTTCAGGAGGATCCGTCATGAGCATCAGACTGGGTCTCATTGCAGGGATTGCGGCTGCAGTTGGCGTGATTGCCTCCGGTTCCCTCTACACAGTTGGCGAAGTCGAACAGGCCATTATCACCCAATTCGGCAAACCCGTGGGAGAACCAGTTATAACGGCCGGTTTAAAGCTAAAGCTGCCCATCGTTCAGGAAGTCAACCGGATCGACCGCCGGGTTCTTGAGTGGGATGGCAATCCGTCCGACATGCCCACCAAGGACAAGCTCTACATTTCCGTCGATCTTTTCGCCCGCTGGAAAATCACCGACCCGTTGCAATATTTCCTGCGGCTGCGCGATGAGCGCAGCGCGCAATCCCGACTAGACGATATTCTCGGCAGCGAAACCCGCAATGCCGTCGCCAAACACGAGTTGATAGAGATTATCCGGACTACGAAAGGCCGGATCCCGCTGCGGGACACGCTTCTAACCGATGAGGAGCGTGCGCAGGACATAGGTTCTCTGGTTCCTATCCAGAAAGGCCGCGCACTTGTAGAACAGGAGATTTTCGCAGCCGCCTCAGAGAAGGTTCGTGTATTTGGGATCGAGCTTCTCGATATCCGTTTCAAGCGGATCAATTACAATGAGAGTGTGCGTCCGAAGATCTATGACCGCATGATCTCCGAGCGTCGCCAGATCGCTGAACGTTTTCTTTCCGAAGGCAATGGCGAAGCCGCACGAATTCGCGGCAACCGGGTTCGCGATCTGAACAAGATACAATCCGAAGCGTATCGCGCCGTCGAGGAAATCCGCGGCGTGGCTGACGCCTCGGCGGCTGCGATCTACGCAAAAGCCTACAACATCGACGCCCAAGCAGCCGAATTCTATGCGTTTACCCGGACAATGCAGGCCTACAAGGACATGATTTCAGGCGGAACGACGCTGGTCCTGACAACCGATAGCGAACTTTTCAGGTTTCTGAGAGGAATGGAGGCCGGAGAGCCGTCTGGGAGTACGTCTCCTCCCCCTCCCGGCCTGACGGCTGCGGCCGAACGCTGATGAATCGGAGGACAAAGAGATGACGGAAGAACCGGTGGATTTAGACGAAACGCGAAGCGCCGAACGCCAGATTGCGACCGACACCCGTTGCCGCAAACGCGGCGTTTGGGAGCAGACGCCATCCACTCCATCCGCGTTTAATAGGTTCAAAGTTTTGGGTTTTCGGCACGTGCATCCGCCGCAAACGCAAAAGTCCAGTTTGTCCGCGTCTTATCGGTTCGCATAGGGCACAACGAATGGCAACTGGTTTACATGTTCACTATTTGTTTTTCATGACGCCCAAATATGCACGCTCGGGTCAGTTGGGCCAAACTTTCAGTGTCAACTTGGCGGGAGTGAATTTAGGTAAGCATCTCGAAGTTTAGCACTTCGACGCCCAACAATTGAGTTGGCTATTTCCGAGCTACGCAAAGTCCAGACCCCGAAACCAGTGTATCTCTGGTGAGCTCCAAGAAACTTGAGGCCAAGATCCTCGCACAATTGAGTTCCAAGACCGTTCACTGAGATTGCTCCAATCTCACGAATAAAGATCTCTCTGTCGAGAAGCTCTTCCAGCTCTGAAACAAAACCTGAGAGGAGCAAGCGAGTCGCATTCTCATGTCCACGCGCAACATAAATCGCCGGGCAATATGCAAAGTAGTCCCCTGGCAACAAAGGACGTTTCAGATGATCCGGTGTAAGCTCCGCTTCATCGAACAGTAGTTCAAAGAAACTTTTTTCGGGATCGGACTTTGGAAAAATCAAGCCAACGTGTCCAACGATTTTCGACCCAAGCATTACATAGGGTCCAGACAAAAGGCCCGATTTTTGTATGTCACGCCATACCGTATCAGCGGCTGAAAACCCACTGGGTAAGTCATCTCCATGGTCCACCTCCATGCATGCCACGGCTTCTGTTACCGCCGATGAGGAGCCACCGAATTCGTTAAGCACTTCCTGATTGTTTAACAAACGATAGGCAGACCCTGAATGCTGTGGTCGCCCGGCCTCCCAATCCGCTCGGCAAGCAACCACATCCTCTAAGCTCCAACCGAGCTTTTCTTGCAGTTGGTATTCAAGGTCACCACGAATATACGACAGCGAGCGCTCATATTTGCTAATGGCGTCAACACTTACGTTGAGTATCATCGCCAGTTCCTCTTGCGTCATACGGCCATGGCGACCGCTGCCAATTCGATGGGAACGTAGTTTCTGAGCAAAAAGAGACGTCCAATTTTTCATTTTGGTCTTGGGAACTGCTGGGTTCAACAGCACCAGAATGCCAAAAGTCTTCGCCTTGCCCAAGCTTCTTACGGGTTTCTTACAGGTTTTTACAATTGTGGTCTGTGGGTTTCATCCACTGGCTCCGGCAGCTTGTGTTTTGTCGAACCTTGTTTTGGAGAAATACCATGCCCTACTGGACGATACCCTTTGCGTCACTTTTTGAAATGCTATGCTTTGCGGGACCGCGTGGTCGAAAAGGTCATGGACGACGAGCAAGAGAGGCAAGAAAAAAGAACTAATAGGCAGTCGATCATGTGATCGGGGATCAGCAAAAACGTTCAGCTTGCAATGCCCTTATGACCCGCATTGCTCGCAACACTAGAATTGCAAAGTTGGATATTAAAGGTCCGCTTTGGGCTGACTGCGGTCCTTTGGAGTTAGAATGCGGATGGCCGCAAAGTCTGCATTTCGGAGTTTGCAAAGCTCGACGATGAAGGTCCGGTTTTTGCCTCGCTCCGGTCACTTATGTGAAAGGCCGCGACAGACACCTCCGAGCCCATTTTGAGCGGGCAGGACTACCTTCCGAATGCAAGTGCAGTAGGGCTCATGGTCTTGATTCGTCGTGACTTTATCAACTACGGGTGTATCTGCACTCATAGAGCCCCCAACCGAAATTGACACCGATTGGGGACACGAATTATTGGGTATCAGCTTTCTCAAAAAGCGATCACCAAATCTGTTGGTACAGCACCATAAGTCATTAAGATTTATGGTCGCGAACCAATTTTATGATCGTTTCGCTATGCGACAAGCCAAGTCGGGCACAAAGCGGGTCAAGTTCAGTGTGACAAAGCCATTCGTCAACCGCAACCAAAGCTGGTTTTGTCAACCAAGTGCCCCCCGGCCGAAATGGCTTAACTTCTTTTGGGCTCCAGACGACCGTTTCATATGGAAGCACGAGAGGCCCCAGAATGATTTTTCTATCTGATATTTCGCTCATAATAGTATCCCTATCGCTGTTGCAAAAGTGAGCGCCCGGGATATTCCCATAACTCCTGAGCACAGCGCTGGATGGTGAGCCGCCAGCCTGTCGAATAAAACATAACTAAAAAGGTTCCAATACCCGTAACAATTGCGGGGTTTCGGTAGCTTGGGCCCCTGCCCCGACGGTGATCTTAATTGGATCGCCCAGTCGTTCGAGGGCAAAGAATTATTTTTTGAGGCTGACACCCTCAAATTTCCCCGATTGCATTTGAACAATCAAGGCAGATTTGTTTCGTCACGTTCCAGCGACGGTGACCATGATTACCACGAGGATCACTCGAAGGCTGGCTGGGATGAAGATGAATATTGTGATCACTCCTTCAATGAGATCTTCTCCATAGTCTTCGGATCTTTCTCGATCATCGAGAGATACTTGGCAGTGGGTCCCGATGGCGTGCGGCTACCATCCTCGTACTTCTGAAAAGTCTTCACCTCAAAGCCGTACGCAACACAGAATTGCTCCTGAGTATAGCCGAGGCGCTTTCTCAGCCGTGGGAGATTCACACCCTTGTCCGGCGTTGTAGAGATTGCCTTGATGCCAGCCTGCTTCAGCTCGGCTAGCAGTTCCTTCAAATCGGAGATTTTAGGGAGCAAGATCAGAGCAGTTGTGCCTGTTGCACCAACCTGCTCCACAGCGCGTTTAGCCTTGAGCAGTGAGATACCACACTTCGCAAGCGCGCGAGAGGCCTGAATGATGTCAGGGTCTTTTGATGCGCTAATCAGGGCGATTGAGCCTTTTGATCCGGATTTGTTTCGGACGACGTCCTTGACTGGCCCCAGTTGTGCGGCGAGCGCCTTCAATGATGAGTTCGTCATAGTTCACAGTCTCCAATACACAACGGCCAATTGTTCTTAGCCGCGCTACACCCAATCGGTTCGCCTCTAAGCCTTGGATGTGAAAACCACGAAGGATTATGATTTTCTCACTGAGCTCGGCCTCAGCGATCACCGTAATGAGTCCCTCGGGAACCCAGATCGAAGCAATAACCACATCACCTTCACTGTCGTCCCACTCGAACTCAAATCGAATGCTAGTCATTTATATACCCCCCTGGGGGATAACTTCAAGGTATCTCTTTTTTGAGAATGCGCTTCCACAGTACCTCTAGTGCCCGTCATCCAGCCGCCAAGTGCCCTAGCCCACCTTCTTCGAGACGGTTCCGTCATCCTCGACTTTCACAAAGGCAACAGTTTTATTGAAGCCGCCCTTGGGCAAGAATTTTACTTTCAAAACAAACCCTCAAATCAATCTCGGTTTTCTCAACTATCCAATCACCGCCTTCACTCCGCAAGTAAATCCATAAGCTCATAACTCTTTTGCCCGACAGAGACGGAAATATCTTCGCCTTGTTCGATGAAATCAAAGAGAGCAATCGGGATGCAAGGATGAACATCTGATCGAAGCCGTCGTAAGTGCGGCCTAGGCGCATCGGGACAATTTCGAAATCGCAGTTGCAGATCGACTGCGCTGTCAGCTGTTGCCTGATATTTTTTCTGGGTTTGGCCTGAATCCCACAATGACAGCTTCTCACGTGGAATTCACTAGTTTGAATGAAGTCTACAATATAAGTCGCAGGAAAATGGAGCAGTACAAACATGCGCACAACACATAATATCAATGGCGTTACCCCCTTCGCCAATTCCAATCCTGGCAGCGGTCGAGCGCTTGCGGCGACAATCAGTGCTGGTGTTTGGCCGGAACATGATCCTGACATCGACACTCAACTGAACGGCCAAATCGAAGAGAAGGCCTACGAACTACTAGAGGCTCGAGAGATCGAGGCATTTGCCGATTTCAACAGTGACGGTGATCGCACATATTACCAGCTCGAGAACGGAGAAGTCGGGGTTCACTGGGTCGCCGCTCAATTCGTTGAAGCTGGCACGGTCGAAGACCTCGCTGAGCAGGTCGTTAGTGAATTCCGTCGGTGGGCCGAAGAAAATAAAGAGGTTTCCGGCCTGACAATGTGAAAAGACATCCAAGTTTTCACCGAAATCCCGTCACACCCGGCGGGTTTTTTGTTTTTGGCTCCAATCATTAATTGGCTTGAGGGAGCTTTGACTGATAACGCCCTGCCCTTCTCAGATCGCATAAGTCCATTGTTCATTGGCATCTCACATCTGTATTCATGTGAAAAAATATTTTTTATCAGTTAGTTAGTCGCATAGTAACCGAAGTAACGACGCGTCCCAGCATCCTGCCCCGCCTCCTCAAGTTCCATTTTTGGACGCGGCGCGTTGGCCCGTTCAACCGCTAGCGCTCTTTCTTTTGGGTTCTCTACTTAATTAGACAAGATCATCCCACACGACTTATCCACAGGACACTCCGTCCGGGAATTAAGGGCACAGTGACATCTGTAGAAGCGCTTATCTTGTTTTTTGCGCCTTGCAAGAAAGAACACCCCCGCGCAGTGTGTCGCCATAGACTTGTCCTTTCGGCCCTATGAAGACCAGACGCGTGTGTGGATCTGTCTCTGTCCAACAGTCGCCCTCTCGCATGCTCCATCTGGAACCGACTCTTTGGAAGATCAAACGCTGATCCGGCTTTTGGGCAATGAAAACGAATCCCTTTGCCCTGAGTATCGTATCAGGCAGATCAGAGAAGAATTGCTGCAAAGCTTTTTCGTCGAGCGCGTCGTTGGTTTCCACACTGACGGTTTCAAAACCGTGTCCGGCTACGGGCGCAGGGGATTCATAAGCGGAGACGTCCTGATCTGTGTCTATACCAAGCGCCACATCTGTCGGTATCCGGCCTTCAATAGCCTCAAGTATTGGCGTATCCGCATACAGAGCCCCGACGCGCGACTTTGCTCGAGCGCGGCTTTCATCGGAAAGCAAATCAAGTTTGCTCAGCAAAATCATGTCCGCTGACACGAGTTGGGCGTTGAATAATTCGCGTGTCGCAGGGTCGCTCGCACGTGCTTCAAGTGTTTCCGCGTCAACAACTGTGATGATACCGTCAAGCCGGATCGCTTCATTTGCAAGCGCGATCTGAGCAATCGAGCCGGGTTCGGAAATGCCGCTACATTCCAGAACGATGGCATCTGGGCGATCTCTACGCTGAGCAATGTCGACGAGTGATTTGGACAGGTCACTCGCAACAGCACAACAGGCGCACCCGTTGGTCAAAGTAATCGTGTCGTCGGTTTGTTCGGCAATAAGTTCCGCATCGATGTTGATCTTGCCGAAGTCGTTCACCAAAACAGCGATTTTGCGGCCTTGCGGGTCCGCCAGTAACCGATTGAGTAGAGTGGTTTTCCCCGCGCCGAGAAATCCTCCGATGATTGTTAAAGGCAGCGACCTTGCCGGGGCCGCCAATTCGCGAGGCATCGACATGGCGGCAAAGATCAAGCCAGCAATTGTTTGCCTCTGGTCAAGCGCTCGCATGAATTGATCATGCCGCGACGCGGTGTTTTGAGCATGCGGGCGCTCAGTCATTCGGCGCCTCAATAACGCGTCCACCCAAGACTGTGCCCCAAATACCAATGTCTTTGATTTTATCTGGTTCGACTTCCATCGGGTCTTCCTCCAAGACGCAAAAATCCGCGAACTTGCCAACTTCAAGGCTTCCAATTTCGTTTTCGAGATTGAGAATGTAGGCGGCATCAATAGTAACAGCGCGCAATGCCCGCTCCACACTGATCCGCTCGCCAGGTGCGACGACTGTCTTTTCGTCTTCGGCCAGACGAGTGACGGCTGCATACACGGCTGTCAAAGGATGCATTGGCACGACGACCTGCGGGTAATCGGAGTGCAGCGCAAAAATCACGCCCTCTTTTTCCAAACTTCCAAGGCGGGCTTCGGTCTGCGCGCGGTCTGGGCCATAGGCATTTTCAGAATGCAGGAGAGCGCGGAAATGCGAGAAGTAATTGTTCACACTGGCGTTACCGCCAAGGGCCTTAAGGCGGCGCGCCTGCATCGGGTTGCTCATGGCATAGTGCTCGATGGTAAACCGATGATCGAACCGAGGATGTTCTGCCTGTAATCGAGCAAGCAAGTCCAAAGTAAAGTCTACCGCCTGATCGCCATTGGCATGGCAGTGGATCTGGTGGCCACCTTTCCAAAACGGCACCATGCCTTCATAAGTGGCGTCGCCCGGGAAACCATTTCCACCGTCCAGGTAGCCGGGAAAGTTCAACAGCGCTCCCATGAGTGGGAACGACCCGTCGCTCAGGAATTTAACACCGCCAATAAACAGGTTGTCCTTTTCGTGCTTGGCGAGCTCCCAAACAACGTCCGATGCCTTGTCCCCATGCGCCCCCACAAAGGACATGGCATGCGGTTTCAGACAGAACCGGATAGGCAGGTTCGGGTCTTCTGTTGCAGTTACGTGGTCATTCAGTTCGGCGTCAATGTTCATCACGCCGAACATAAGGTCGGCGACTGTCGTAATGCCTGCCTTTAGAGCAATTTGACCAAAAAACTTCAAGCCGTCCACGCCACCCAATTGGGCGATAATTGGCATGATCGGGGCGATGCCAATCGAAACACCTTCCACCTCCGTGAAAACGCCGTTCAAGCGCCCGTCCGGATACTGCAAAATGTGGGTCGGGTTTGCACCATCCGCCACGTTGGCCATTTCGATGGCAGCTGAGTTCAGATAGGCGAAATGCGGTGCAAAACCCAAAATGTAAATGGGCCGCGTGGCCGTGATCTTGTCGAGCGTGTCACGATCAATCGACCCGCCTTGGTTCGCGGGGTCAAAGCCCCATGCGATGATGGGTTCACCTTCCTTTTTCGTCTCGTGGAGTTCGCCAAGATATTCGATCACATCGTCAAAGTGCGGATGCGCAGGGTTCATGCCCTCGCGTCCCGGCCAAGGCAGCGGCCCGATGTAGTCGACCGCCATGAAGCCTGCGGACATCCAGCAATGCGAATGCGGCTCGATCAAGCCTGGCAAGACGATTTTGTCTTTCAGAGTTTCATCGACCGTCACGTCGTAGCGCGACAGCCAAGGCTGCATCTGATCTATCGTTCCGAGCGAAAGGATACGGCCGTTCAAAACCGCGACGGCATCAGCCTCAGGTCGGCCCGGGTCCATCGTGCAAAATTTCTTAGCGGTGAAAACCGTGACTTTTTCCTTGGTCATCCCAAACTCCTAAAATATCTCCATAACAAGGTTAATGCTTGGGATCGGGCAATCAAAGTAAATTGTGGAGAGTCGGACAATGCACACAACCGCAATCCTCGCCTAAAACGAAAAATAAGCATATTGAGTTACGTGAGTGGGAGGATCCGTGTCAGCATCGTGTATGAGACTGGACACAGATTCTTATGAGCCACTTCGGGCTTATCCCTCGTGATTATGGAAACAAGGATTCTAAAATGTCGCTTTGGACACTTCTCATGATAAAAGTGCCTGCGGAGAAGGCAAAGCAAACCGCAGAAGCATTCATTCACCGCAACATTATCGAGGAATGCGCCGATGCCATTCCAGGCTTTCGCCACGGCGAGTTGATGGTGTCGCATGAAGGCGATGGGCAGCTTTGCGTTATGTGCAACTGGACGGATAAAGCCGCCTACGAGCAATGGGTCGCAAGCCCCATTCGTGACAAGCAGAATGTGGACGCCCTCGGCTTCCTAACAGAAAAAGGTTACGAAGCGACTGACATGCATACACTCATGTTCGACAGTCTGCACACCGTCGCACAAAAATAGCAACAAAATCGCTTTTGCTTCTTGGTTTTTCCCTGCGCCTGAGGGCAGACGCAGGACTCCGTTTTTAGTGCGTCATTTGTAAGACTGCGCCGCTGGGCAGTCATTCCGGCTCTTTCGATGGGTTGAACCGATGCAAAATTTCGCCACTGGCCGGCACCCCGTCACACCCGGCGGGTTTTTTGTTTTTAGCTCCAATCATTTATTGGCTTGAGAGAGCTTTGACTGATACCGCCCTGCCCTTCTCAGATAGCATAAGTCCATTTTTCATTGGCATCTCACATATGCATTTGTATGAAAAGTTTTTTAATCATGCAGTTAGCCGCATAGTCGCCAAAGTTTCAACGCGTTCCAGAAAGCGACCCCAAGCCGGAAAATTTTCGGCCCTCTAAGTTGAGGTTCGCCGCTGCGGTAGTTCGCTGGGTTCGGAACCATAGGACTCTTCCGCGGTCACGGAATCTGGGATTTCATCCCGCTTGAACTTTGTAATTCCAATACCAATCAAAACGACGGGTGTGATCCAGAGCAGGACGGCGTAAGGCGCTATCGAAAGAACGCCTATGCCCATTGTGCCCGCCACAAAGGCGCCATGAACGTTCCACGGAATCAATGGTGAAAAAATGGACCCTGATCCCGCTATTGCTGCTGAGGCGACATATGGTTCCAGACGAGCCTTTATATAGCGTTCTCGATAGGTCGCTGAATTTAGTATTATCGACATGTAAGGATCTGCCGTAGCCGCGTTCAAGCCAATTCCAGTTACTGCTGTAGCGACAATCAGACGTGCGCCGCCAGTGGCCCATGCCAGCAGCGGAGCAAGCAAGCGCCTAAGCATCCCGGTAAACTCGACCAGCGCTCCAAATGCAGCCGCAACGAGTATCAACCAAATAGTCGGCAACATGGACACAACGCCACCGCCTACGAATGTGGAGTCGAGTGTTTCACTCCCGCTGTTTAGTGAAAATCCGCTGCCTAATACTTCAAGTGAAAGTTTAACCCAACCTCCCAACGCTCCAAGGCCCTCGTCGATCATTAGCGCGTCAATCAGATCCTGCTGTGTAAATGCAGCGAGTACTGCCGCAGTTATTGCTCCTGCCATTAGCGACAAGAACGCGGTCGTCCGCGCCGACAGCACGAGAACCAAGATGAGTGGCAAGAATGAGATGAAAGACACGGTAAAATGCTCGTCAATAGCCTGGAGTATTTGAGCACTGTCATAGTTGTCAGACATACCGTGTCGCCAACCAAGAAAAAGGAAAAGCACTGCGCTAGCAATCCAGCCAGGCGCAAGGACAGTACGTAGCGCGCGTGCGTGGTCCTTAGCTTCGGCACCCACCACCGATGCCGTGAGAATGAAGGTATCCGAAATTCGACCTAGGCTGTCCCCCGTAAACGCTCCACAAACGGCAGCGGCTGCTGTGACCAGTGGAGAAACATGCATAGCTGGTGCGAGAGCTACAAACGGCAAACCCACAGCGGCTATCGTGGTGAATGAACTTCCAATTGCAAACGAAAGACCAGATGCGACCACAAAGACGATTATGTACAGAAAGCGCGGCGAACCGTATTGAGCTCCGAAATAAATCACTGAAGCAATCGTCCCAGACATAAAAAGTGCTCCAATTAGAGCACCCACCGCAATCAGCACAAAAATTGTTCCCAGAGCTGAATTGATACTATCGGACATGACCGCCGCGAGGTCTTCGGCGGAATTGCCAGTCGTGATGGCGATCACAAGTGCAAGTGTGAGACCAAGCGTCATGGCAATCTGTAATGGACCATCTTCGGCTTTTTCACCGAACAGCAAAACTGATGCGAATATCAGTGCCACCATTCCGCCGACGGTTACGAGCGAGGCGATCAAAGAACTGGTGGTGCGAGATTCCACGTCATCGCTCATAACATCAATCTCCTGAGCCGATTATTTGAAGGTTCAATTGGTTTCCGGTTGTTTGTAGCTAAGTTCCTGAGACCAAATGGGAGTTTGAAAGTAGGACTTCCCACGGCTTTCGTTCATGAGGGTTTGTCATCTCGCGTTTGAGGGAGCGGGCTGTTTTCTTCATCGTTAGGTGCACTATCCTCGCCGTTGCTTGTCTCTTCAGCTTCAGGCTCTTCAACGGACAACGGTTCCTCAACACTGCTTTTCTCATCGTCCGGGCCATCAAATTCCGGAGATCCTTTTGGGGGGTAACGTAACGTGCCCTCAAGCCTGTCGCGTTCGGCAGTTGAAAAATCCGGGAATGGAAGATCACGTCGGCCGCGCCACTGTTCAACCTGTTCAACAGCATGCTTCGACTTTGCCGCATCAAGCCCTCCGTCCTGAGACATGTAAACAGTTTGGCTGGGAAACGCGAAGCCAGTACCCGAAGCTTCGACAATTTCCTTCGTTCTGAACAAGACATCTTCCTGAATTGCATAAAATGCGTTCCACTCGCGGGTTTGAGCGTAAACACGGATTTCAATATTCAGAGATGAGTCTCCATAACCAATAAACCTTACCCGCGCTGTATCTGAAGTGATACGTGGGTGTGCATACATCATTGAACGAATTTCGGCGAGAACGTACCTCAACTGGTCGGTATCCGTTTCAAGTCGCAAGCCGAGCGTTGTCCGGATCATCATTTCATCACAACGGGCCCAGTTGACGAGCTCCATATTCACAAACTTGGAATTCGGAATGGCTATCGTGGTTCGGTCCAAGCCACGAACGTGGGTTGATCGTACTCCAATGCTTTCAATTGTTCCTTCCTTGTCGAGGAACGAGCAATAATCACCAACCTTCACAGCCTTTTCCATATAGATCACAAAGCCGCTGATCAGGTTCTCAAGGGTCGGGCGGATCGCGAGCGCGACTGCAAGCCCGCCAACGCCAAGTCCTGCGATAATGCTTAAGAGCGGGAACCCGAGGGTTTGCGCACCATAGGCGAGAATCCATGTGGCTCCAACAAGAGCGATAATATGGTTGAGCAACCGCATCATACTTTCATCGTACTGACGCACGATGGACGTTTTTTTCTCGGCTACCCTGTCGCTTAAGAGCGACATAAACCGCCAGAAGGTTAAGGCCGCAGCTGCATAGATCGTGATTGTAGCAAAGAAGGTCTCCATTAGAGCGAAAGAACCTGTCAAAAAGAGTTGGTTGTTAAAGAAATTGTTTAGCGCGAGTAAGATCACAAGAACAACGCCGGCAAAAACGAACTTCCGTGTCGACTCTGGCATTTGTCCCGAAGCAACGCGACGGTTAAGCAGAAATCTAAGCCCGTAAAGAAGTGCCAGACAGATCATTAAGAAGAAGAAAGTGAAACCAATCTTCCAAATTGGGGTTCCCCAAAAGATCTTTCGAGAAGCCGGGGGAAGGGCGTTTTCGACAAACAAAGGGATAAACGGACCACTCAGTTGAAGAAAACGAGTGCTCCACAACTCCGCGACGCGATGCGGTGATTGCATTGCAATTTCACGCAAGTAGCGTGGAGCGATTTGCGACGAACTCGCCGAGAAAAGAAACTCACCCTCCCGGTTTCCCGCGTTAACCCTTTGGATTATTAGTGGGGTATTGGGCACCAAAAAAGTTGTTCGATCCTCCAAGTACACCGTCTCATCGTCGGGCAGAGCTTCCGCTTCTTCCGTTCCAACTTCACCAATGATGTCGATGAGAGCCAGGGCAGTTCTAATGCTCGCATCACGTCTCTCCGCAACGTTTTCTTCCGTTAGATCAAGAAGTGAAATGAGCGCATCACCGATTAGAACCAGTTGCTCCCATTGTTGAGCTGATTTCCCAACCTGGTATTCCAAGTAGATACCAATGAGTGCATCGCGCAAATTTTCCAATGACTGCAACGTGTCTCGTGGCGAATGCGTCAAAACTGGCGGCAGGCTTTCGAATGGCTCAATATCTTCCGTAATTGCCTGCGCAATCACTTGCTGACCGATAAATATCCAGCAAAGAAATGCGGCGATGACCTTTGTCCAGCGGCGTAAACCAAGAACACTCAGCACTGACGTGCCAAAAGAACATCTTTTTGCAGCACACTTCGCGCAAAAATCTTCTTGCTTTCGGGTGACGCGTAGCTCGTGTTCTTGGCTTGCTGGAAGGTTGATCATGCGCTCATTTTTTCCTCAAACCCCCTGATCCAATGCTTCCCGGAGATCATTCGTCCAATCAGCATCCCTAGGCCAATCGCGAGGAGATTACCAAACAGCGGCATGAGGTCTGCAATACCTGTCATCTGACCATGAGAAATCCACGTTTCGATTTCACGAACACCGTGAGATCCCGGCGACAACGCAAAAACGACCGGCACCATCAGCACAAACGTCGGAACAGCGCGTGGTTTTTGTGAAATCCACAAGCTTACGTACATACACACTGCTGCTGAAACCAACGTCCCAAAGATACCGTTTGTGCCTATCGCTACGGCCTGCGCTGTTGCCGTGGAGAGCAGCAAGACGCCCAGTGCAGTCAGGAAACGGTCTTTGTCCATCTGAAACGCCCACATGATACCAAGAAGGAATGGAATTCGAGCTAAATAGATGGCCCACCACGGAAACTCCTCGCCGTCAGGCGCAACAGGGAGAAGAGCTGAGACCGGTGTCGAAGTAACAACCGCAGCGAAGTATGCACCAGAAGCCAACAGCACCAGTATGAAGACACTGTAGAAAAATCGATCTACCGCAGGCGACCACCTACCCTGCGCCAGCTCGTAAGCCTGCATACTGATGGAGTCTCCTGGGATGAAGACAAAAGTGGATGCGATCAGCAAAAGTCCCGGTGCAGCTAAGGCATAACCCGTTTGCCAACCGACCATAGCAATCAGGCCACTCGCAAATGCTGCAATTAAGGGACCAAGCCTCGCCAAAGCCGGGTTCTTGTCCACGGCCAAAAACACAGCACCAGTTGCCATGCCCGTCAAAATACCGAAAAAGATACCTTCCCACGTACCGACGACTTCAACAGCAAAAGCCGCCGACACCGAGACGACGCCAAGCCAAACGAGCAATGGCGAATAAGGAGGTTTACTCGACTTCAGATCAGAAAGATTTTTGCAGGCTTCTTCCGGAGTCAGCTTGCCTTCAAAGACATCTGCGAGGTGGTTCTTTAGTTTTTGAGTGTTCGTGAGCGCCGGGAACCCAGGCATATCTACCTTCACGAGAACCGTCTGACCTTTGTACTCCAATATTGCGGACTCTGCACCATAGACGACCGTGACATCCTTTACACCAAAAGAGGCCGCAGCCTTTTCTACGACTTCCTCATGGCCTACGACGCCTTCCCAACTCCACGATAGAAGGAGCTGCATTAGATCGACCAAGTATTCCCTGATTTGTGCGTCGGGTTTCGCCAGGTCTGGTGTTTTGTTAGTCACTCGTTTTCCCTCTCATACGCTGGTCAAAGAAATCGTGTTGCATGCTTGGCCAACTATTCCATCTCCAGGAATTCGACTGTGATGCCGTCTGAGTTACGGACCCAAGCAACGGCATTAACCGGGCTGGAAAAATGATCGCTGTCCACCTCAATGAAGTCACCCAGAAGCGCAAAGCCGTGCCCGGTGGCTTTGGCAACCGCAGCCTTGGCATCATCAACGTAAACGCCGATGTGGACGGACCCCGTATCTACTGGCGTTGAGGAAATGACCGTGCGATTGGGCGGCGACTGGTAACAAAGCAACTCGATACGACTTCCGTTACCGGTCAGAAAAGCCTGCTCTGCCGTCGCATCCGCCACACCGATAAGGCGTCCGATCACCCCCGGCACCTGCTGCCGGAGCTCTACTTGGTAACCGAGACATTCCTCGAAAAACTGAATAGTCTTTCCAATATCGGTGACCGTAAAGCATGTATGATTCAGACTAACACTGTCGCTTTGTTCCACGAGCCTCTATCTCCGGTCCTAGAATAGTGCGATGTGGGCCGCGCGAAAGCATACGAGCGGCCCATCGATATTCAACCGCCTGCCAACTGCTTTGCCGCTGCGCGCATATAGCCGGGGTTGAGGTCCGGCGCGAGATTGACAGGCGACGTCGAGAAGAACACGCCCACGACATCGCGAGCCGGATCGGTGTAAATGCCCTGATACAAGTTACCGTGCTTGAAAAGCGCTCCGTCTTCCCACACTGCATCCCACTGGTGCGAGTTGAAGATTGGCATATCATTACCAAAGCACATCTTTACCCACGAATGGTCGGTAAAATCACCCGCCAGGTAGGCCTCTTTGCTGCTGGCGGTCTGCATCTTGCGCAGCACATCCGGCGACACTACGGGCTCTGCCGAAACCTTGCGCCAGCTTGGCGTAAATATCAGCGCATAGCGCGCTAGGTCTTCAAGCGTGGAATTCAATAAACCATAGCCAATGGCCAAACCTGCAGGAGAAATATTGATCGCCAATGGCGACCGCGCGCCGATTTTCGACCAGATACGCTCGCCAAGATAGGCGGTGTAGGTTTGTCCGGTCACGCTTTCCACTGCTGCGCACAATACTTTGGTGATAACGGAGCTATAGCGCGCAACTTTGCCCGGCGACTCGCCTGCTATGGGGGCTACGTCGCGCAGCACCTCATATTCATCTTCCTTTACCCCATCCGCATTCGGGATCCCAAAATCAGCCGCCAGCATCCGTTGAAACACAGAATGGGGGTCCATCGTGGCCTTGGCATCCTCGGAGATATCGAGACCTGACGCCATGTTCATCGCATCGATGAGCGCGACCTTGTCCCACTCGGACCCTTTTAGCATAGCCGCAAAATCAGTAACTGGCTTGGATGTGTCGACCTTGCCGTCAAGCTCTAGCATCGTAAGCAGAGTGCCCACGGCCGACTTAGCGACTGAAGCCCAGATGTGCATCTGTTCAGGATGCATGCCCGGAAAGGCTTCGTAGACGACCTCGCCTTTGTGCAGGATCATCACGCCTTGAAGCCTCGTGTCAAAATCCGCGATGTGGTCATCCAAGGTTGCACTTTCACTGCCGTCACCCAGCATGTAGGTTAAGTCCCCCAGCGATGGGTTTGGTCGACGAGCTAGTTCACTGACCGGACCTTTGGAATAGGTAAAGGCAGCCGGCACGAATTCGGTCATGTTTGTGGTGTAATACAGCGCGTGGTCGCCACCCAACTGCATGTGCGTGTTGCTAAAGTTTTTTCGGGCTGCGGCGACGAACTCGAGGTCGAACCCATCGTGTACGGCACCTACTGGCAGCGTTACTTTAGCGCCTGGTACGCTCATTGGATCGTCTGGTGCATGAACAATACGATGGCCTAAGGGCAGAAAAATACCAGAAATCTCTGACAGGGGCGTTCGTGGTTTCATTTCAGTTTTTCCTTTTCACAGTGCTTTAGTTTTGTTCAGTCAAAAAGCCCCGACGTCGCGATGGGCCTCAGGTATTGCATGATCGAATCGTCCGCCGCGTTCACCGAAAAATGCACGATAACCAAATCGCGAGACGACGACGCATAGATTGCCTGCCGTTGGAAGCCAGCCTTGAACATGTCGCCGTCCGGCCAGAGTGATTGTGCCGAAATTCTTGGGTTCAGTCGCGATTTTACCGATTTCCGGGTTGATGGGCTTCGGCAGGGCAGCTGGTGGCAACGGGTTCGGGGCGGGACCACTGGTCATAATTGCTTACTCCTATTGAAAAATCAGATCGGAGGAGGCAGAATCTTCTCACCTTTTTGGCTATTCACAATTCGGCTGGGTTGAGCACTGATCCTCCGCGCAACCACGCCAGTTCTTTTGATGGATTGAAACAGTCCGAAACCTCTCCCGTTGCTCGAATGTCCTTCTTAAGATCGAACATTACGACCGGCGCTCCGTCGCTCAGGTTGAGCTTGTGCAAATCTATCCAAGCGACTGTCGGATTCTGAGTGAACTCGAAATAATACCTTCCATTGGTCAGATCACTGATCGTGCGCCAGCGGGTGGGAGAGACGTTGGGCCGGGTTGGATCACTAATACCCCAAGGCGTTGACATGTTCCGAATGACGGCCAGTACATTTGCGACAGCCTCATGGTAGTCAGCCGGCTCCTCAGGCAGCGCACTGAGATAATAGGCGCCGCGCACAAAACGTTCGTCGGCCTGCGAGCCGCCCGGAAGCGGTTGATCCCCGCCAAGACCAACATACTTCTTCATGTTTTCAAGCTGTTGTTCGTATGGTGGCGAGTTCGTCATGATTGTGACATCACGGCCTTTGTGAACGCTGAACTTTCCGTCCAACACCTCGATTACCGCCGAGTTGCCGGTCTTGTCGGCAATTGAGTAGTGGAAGGGTGACTGCACCTTGTCATCAAAATGCATCATGTAGATCGGCACGATCTGAATGCTGTCTAGCGCAGCGAGCACTTCGTCCACCGTCGCGAAGTTGTCGAGCATCCATTGCGCAAAAATCGAAACTGACAGACCGCCCTTTGAGGTATCGCGAGGGCCAAAGTCCGACTCCGCGAGATACAACAGGTTGGCGTTCAATCCCGCTTCGTTCATGCCATCAGTAATTGCCGCGCCGTAGCAGGCCCCAACTATACTTCCGTACTTCGATGTCCAGGTCTCAGGATTGTCGTCTACCGCGCCGTCACGCTTCATCCCTTTGGGAAACGCGTAAACTTTGGTTTGCAAGCTCTCGAACCAATCCTCATTCCGGCCTACCAGCATTGGTTGGCCATCCTTGTTGAAAAAAATGCGCGAACACATGGTCTTCTCCCTGTCTCATACTCTACTGTTGATCTTGGCCTGACTGTCGCTTCAAAACTTTGAAGGTTACCTAGGCAGCGGATTACCGTTGATTGCCCGAACGATAGCACGCGCCATGCCTTCTTCCTGGTTTTCCCCATCACTGGTGCTGAAGAATGCCACGACGGTGTCGGTCTCGGGTGAGATGTAAATCCCCTGCCCGCCCACTCCGGCCTTGAACAGGTCGCCGTCTGAAAAGACAGCATCCCACTGGTAACGGTTAGAGATCGCGCCGGCATCATCCCAGAAGGTGATGCTGTTCTTCTTGCCGATCCAGCCCTTGTCGTACATGTCGAGATTCGTCCGGTCATAGATCTTGGCCATGACCGCGTCAGGGATCAGTTGCTCACCAGCCAGCTTCGCGCAGCTTGGCGAAAAGGCCATGCCGAACCTGGCCAGATCGCGCAGCGTAGAGTTCATGCCGAAAAAACCGAGTGTATTTCCGGTCGGGCTGACCACGTAAAAAGCGTCATGCTCCATGCCAAGCTTAGACCACAACCGTTCTGAGAACTGCGCGTAGAGCGGTTTGTCGGCGATCCGCTCATTAATCCGGTTCATGACAAAGGTGTCGATGGAGTTGTATTCAAACTTCTGATGCGGTGGAGAATGCCGCTCCATATCGCGCAAGACATCAACCCATGTTTCATTGCGACCGCGCACATCGGGCAACATGCCGACCGCGCTCGTCGCCGCCCAGCGAAACCAGATTTGGTCAGGATCGGTGCGCGAGTTTGGCTCCGGCTCATCGTGCTCTGTGCCGTTGAGGCCCGTGGCCATGTCCATGGCTTCGACGACTTTCACCGTGTCCCATACCGATCCTTGCAATTCTGTCAGGTAGGAACTGACCGGCGCGTCCACATCGACATTCCCCTCATGTTCATGCATCGCCATCATGGTTGACCCGGTGACTTTGGTGACGGACATCCACAGATGCTTCTCATGCGGTTTCATCGTGCGATAGCGTTCGTAAACGATCTCACCACCTTTCACGACCATCATGGCGTCGATTGGTTTGGTGGCAAAATGTTCATCCACGCTGACCCAGTCACCATGCTTGTTCCGGTATTCGATATGCCCGATTGACGGGTCGACTGCATAGGGCAGGTCGACCACGGGTCCACCGCGCATTACCTGCGCCGTTGGTCTGATTTTTGAGAAGTTCACATAGGAGTACTGCGTTTCAGGAGATGGAAACTGTACCTTGACCATATTCTCCGGCGCGTTGAGATAGGCGCTGATCTCGAGAACGCGGTCAAGCGGCACGTTTGTACTGAGATCTTCGGGTTTCGCGAGGATAGGTCCATCGGTCGATGTATTCGCCACTTTTTTGCTCCCAGCTGTAATGAAACTTGCGTTTGTCCAATATCACAATGAAATCAAACAAGATCATGAATCGAGATAGATGCAACTGTTTTCTGGTCAAACTTGTGGGTCATTCGCTTGGCGCCCCTATCGTGACCAAAGGTGCCTTACCAAAGACGTGGAAAGTAACCTTCCCCCGGTCTTTCGCGTGATGGGATACAGCCCGCCAGACCGGATCAAAGTCGGTGAATTCCTTGGTATCGAGGCGGAAGCCTAAAGTTATCCCTGAAGCTTGCGAGTCGCCGTTGAAAAAAGCTGCCCACAAGTAGGCACTTCGACAGATTTTTCTTTTTTCGCACCTTCACCAGTCGAGAGATGCACGTGCACCTCGCGACCTGTTTGATCAACAGCAAGACAATACACAATCGATTGAGAAACCGATCCAGTGGCGGCAAGAAGTCTTTTCAGGGCACTATGGCCAGAATGACGAGTCCGACGACGATAAATGTCAAGCTGGATACAGCGCCGGGTAAGCCAAAGGCAACAGCCGGTGCGGAACTCTTGGCATCCTTGCAGACCTCAGCGATTGCGACGCCTGTCATAACGCCAGTCGTGGCACCGGCGTTCTCAGCAACGTTCAACCTCATGATGAAGTGCCCGAACAAGAAACAAGAAATCGTGCAAACCGTCGTCACAAATGCTCCGGCAATCAGAAGGTTTACCCCAAAAGCCTGCATGGTCGAAATCAACGAACCACCTGCGCCAATTGCGACAGCCGCGATAAAGAGTGACAACCCTAGGTCAGAGAGCGCCGTTGCCGCGGGCGCGGATACCGACCCCATGCTGGGGCTGCGGGTCCTTAACCAACCGAGAATAGCCCCGCCAAACATGGCACCCATTGCGGACCCCCCGAGGGGTGGGATTTCAATCCCGGCTACGGTCACTGTAATCGTACCTAAGGCTGCAAATACGGCGATGAAAAACGAAGTATTCATCAAATCAGTCGTCATCTGGTTTGTGACCTCGTAACCGACTTCGTCGGCAAATATCGACACACACCGTGCTGAACCAAACACAAACAGCACGTCCCCAGCGATCAGCTCAAAATCCTCGTCGTCTATTGGCATTTCTGTACCAAGCCGCACTACGCGCTCCAGGCTGATGCCATACCCATGTTCGTTTAGCAGTTCCGAGAGTCTTCTGCCGACGTGTGCATTGTTGGTGAGAACGAGTTCTACCGATGCCATATCCACGGCCAAAGCGTCAGTATCCGCAACTTCCGGCCCCAGGGTCTCATTACCCCTCATGAGCAAATGGCTGGACGCAAGGAAGGTCAGGATATCATCTTTCGCAAGGGCCAGGTCATCAGTGACGTTCAAACGTTCTCCATTGCGAATTACCTGCTCAAGTGAAGGTAAAGCTCCTTCTTCTCGCCGCTTTTCAACGTTTTTGACAAGCTCGCCAGCTGTACTTCCGATGTACTTCGGTAATTCCAGCCTCCAGGCACGCACGGATGGCGCTATGCGCTTCTGGGGCACACTCCCGTCTGCGTCAAGTTTCGCGGCTTCTTTAGCTATGTCTGCTCCCACAAGCGTTGGGCACAACTTAATAAGTATGATTAGTCCAAATGTGCCATACAGATAAGTGATGGCGTAGGCGCTGGCGAGGATATTGCCCGCATCTGACGGCGCCATACCCTCTGGAAGCTGGACCGATCCGGAAAACACAGCGCCTTGAGCGGCGGCTAGGACCGCAGATGTTGTGACCGCGCCGGCAGTCAGCCCACCGGCGACAACGTTGTTCAAGCCAAACACCAAGGCCATGAGATAAACCGAGACCCCAGCGACCACGGCAGTGAAAACGCACATTACCAAGTATTTGAAAGCCGACTTACTTGTTAAGACACGCACCAGGCCAGGTCCAACCATCGTTCCCAGAACAAAAAGGTAAATTGTAAACGTCAACCCTTTGATTATTTCCGGAACTTCGATTTGTGCCAATCCGATAACCAACCCGACAATCAGTATTCCTGTTGTTGGTCCAAGCCCGATACCGGCAATCTTCAGCTTGCCGACCAGATACCCCAATCCGATGACAACAAAGAGAAGAATGACAACATTTTCTCGAGCATAAGAAATCAAAGCTTCCACGCGTCTCTCCCGATCAGGCTAGTTCTTCAACTGCAATATTGCGGCACACTAATCGATGTCCAAGGCCAAGTATTCTGTCTCAAACACCGTCGTCTCTGGCTGCTTTAGGCAAGTTATTCAGAGAAATATGACTTGTCATCAAGCGTTTTCAACAGCTTCACAATGTAGGCGACCAATCTGTGACACGCGGCTGTCACACAGGGCAAGGCTAGCCAAGGAGGAGAGTGAACGCGCCATTTCAGCCTGTTTAGGATTGCAATTGGAAAACTCATAAGATCAAGATACATCTCGATTAATGCATTATTGTGATCTCATCAAACAATGCCATGACCATGGACTCGTTGCGCTTTAAATCTGCTATCAAATTAGCGTTGGCTTTGGTGCTCGCGTATTGGATAGCCTTGTCGATGGATTGGGCCAAGCCTTACTGGGCCGGTCTCTCAATAGTTGCATGTTCGTTGACAACATTTGGCGAGTCCTTTCACAAAGGACTACTCCGGCTGGGTGGCACGTTCTTGGCAATTGTCGTTGCGATTGCTCTGCTGTCGCTGTTCCCGCAGGATCGTTGGCTATTTATCGCAGCACTCAGTTTATGGCTGGCATTCTGTTGTTTCAATATGTTCCGAACGTCTCGCTCATACTTCTGGATGACTGCCGGATTTGTGGTGCCCATATTGGTCATTGGAGGCGGCGAAAACCCGGTCAATGATTTTACTGTTGTGGTTCTTCGGGCTCAGCAAACAGTTCTTGGTATTGTGTGCTTCAGTGTCGTCTACTCACTGTTATGGCCCTACAGCAGTCGGGAACAGTTTGAAGAGGAAGTACGCAAAGCACTTGCTTTGGAACGACGTCTTCTCATGGCGACCTTGGACATCTTGACTGGAAATGAGCGCAAGGAAGACCTGCCAAAGCTTCGGATGCAGATCGCTCAATTGCACTCCACTGTCGAAAGGCTTTTGGATGCCGCAATTGTCGATAGTTATGACGTCTGGGATAGGCGCATTGTCTGGCGTCAATTCGTGGCAAATATGGCGTCACTGGACCGAGAGCTTCAGCGTTTATATTTGAACGCAAGAGATTTGGAAGACTCCCGTAACACAGCCCAAGTTCAATCGCTTTGTTCCGCGATACTGAGTACCGAGCAATATCTCATTGAAGCGGAGAGAACTCTATCCGGAACAGCGTCGCAAGTTGGGTATCACACCGAAAACCAGATTAACCAAGAAATGGTCAACAGCGGGTTAAGACACTTCCAACTTGCTGCCATGACTGCTACCCGTCACAATGTCCAACGGTCGCTAGAATACAGTCGGTCTTTGTCAGATTTGATGACCAACATCAAAGATGCAAGCTGGAAGGCAAACACCCGGCATTTGGCCTCATCCCAACAACCTAAACCCACATCCGAATTCCTTGATCGGGATATGTGGAGCGCGCTAATCCGTGTTCAGGTTATATTTCTTGCGACAGTGGCATGTGTCCTGTTTGTTCCAGGCTTTCCCAATCCGGCTCTTGTAATCTGCATAGGCGTTTCTCTCGCTCTGAACCTTGCTTTACATCCGCAGGCGTCTGTCTCCGTCGCGCTGCCTTTCGCAGCGATCCTACTGTTGATTGTTGGAACTGTGCACCTTGTTCTATTACCGCTATTGGCCACCTTCTGGCAGTTGGCTTTGTTAATCTTCGGCACCACAGTCCTGGTGGCTTACTTAACTTCCCGCCCGGAACAAATGATTGTTCGAAGTTTTTTCCTGAACTTGTTTCTGGTCGGCCTTCAGATCGATAATCAGCAGCAATACAGTTTCCTCTTCTTTGCAACCATGTTCATCGGTTTGTTCTGTGTAATTGCGATCATCGAATGCACGCGTTTTTTCCCGGTTTCTTTAAGGCCGGAAATCCGTGTGGAAGCTCTAATAAAGCGTTTCTTTTCTAGCGCGGATTATGTGGTCCGACACAGCCTTACCGACCAAAGAGAGCAACCAAACTGGTTTAATCGGATGCGCCTTTCGCTACATGTCAGCGAGATAGATAGCATTCCGACCAAACTTGTTCCTTGGCTATCTGCATTGTCGGAACCAGCACTGGGCAATACCAAAAGGACGGATGCGCTTCAAATCGCGGCAAGTTTGGAAGCGCTGAGCAGCAAGTTAATTGAATTTGCCGCAACCCGAAGACTGTCACAGGCAGCTTCACTGAGAGAAGGCGGTGGCGAAGCAATGAAGCAGTGGCGCTTGGCCGTTGCGGATGTAATGTTGGATATTGAACGCGACCCAGGGGGGATTGACCCTGAATATCTGCAAAACAGGCTTCAAAGCGCTGCTGTAGCCCTTGAGAAGACTGTAGAAGTCCTAATTAACAAAGAGCCTAATTCAAATTTGAATACCGCTGACTACGAAAACATGTATCGTCTTCTTGGCGCATATCGCGGTCTTGCGGAGGGTGTTTTGGGCTACACCGGCCGAGCAGCTTTCATTGATTGGCCCGCACTACGAGAGTCCCGTTTCTGAAGTCGAGGAAAAAATGCTACCAGTTCCAAGCGAATTCGACTTTTTTGGCGTCTACCTCTCACCGCTTTTCGTATCTTCCCTACTGGCAGTTGTTCTAACTATGGTGACGGCGCGTGTTTTGAACCGTTTCCGAATGTCGCGTTTCATCTCTCATCCGGCGTTGGTTTTTGTTGCACTTGTAGCAATCTATACGTCCCTCATCGGAACCTTTCTTATCCCGGCCTAGTCAAATGAACCGAAACATCAAGTTGATCGTCACAGTTGCAATCGTACTCGTCGCTTTGGGCGCCGTGTTCTTGAAATATGCCAATTACGTATCCAACCCATGGACGCGAAATGGTCAGGTTCGAGCAAATGTTCTGGAAGTTGCACCGCGCGTTTCCGGGCCAATTGTCAACCTTCCGATACGAGACAACCAGTTTGTAAAGGCTGGGGATCTTCTCCTCGAAATCGATCCGCGCACTTTCGAAGCAGCACTGTCGCAAGCACAAGCGAGATTCGACAAAACCGTCGAAGATCTGGCTTCTTTGGATAAGCAAATTGAGGCCGCCCGTGCGAGTGTTCAGCAATATGAATCGTCGATCCAACAAGCCGAGTCTCAATTGTCATCCGCAAAAGCCCAGCAGACAGAGGCACAACGTCAATTTGACCGGGCCTCTGTTTTGGTAAGCGACGGTCGCATCCCCGAGTCACAGTTCGACGAATTACAAAGAGATTTGGACGTTGCTCAAGCAAACACCGCCAGAGCACAAGGCGGAGTGGTTCAAGCCAAAGCCGCGCTCGCCCAAGCGCAGGCTTCGCTGGAGGGCTCAATTGCAAGCCGCGGCGTAACTGGTGAGGAAAACTCAAGCCTCCGCGAGGCTAAAGCTGCTCTAGAAGCTGCGCGCCTCAACCTTGAATTCACTAAAGTACATGCCTCAGTTGACGGATATGTTGCAAATCTGACATTGCGTCTCGGCAGCCAGGCTGTCGCTAATCAACCGATCCTTGCACTCATTGATGCCCAAAGCTTTTGGGTCGACGCTTATTTCCGCGAAAACTATGTGGGCGATATATCCCCTGGTAACCGCGCCGCCATAACGCTCATGTCTAACCCCGATATCGTAATTCCTGGGGTGGTAGATAGCATCGGGCGAGGAATCGCAAAAAGTGATGGGAGTGTTGGGGTCAATCTCTTGCCAAACGTGAGTCCAACGTTTGAATGGATCCGACTGGCACAGCGAATTCCGGTAAGAGTAGAAATTGACCAACTCCCCGAGGGAGTCGAATTGCTTGTAGGCACAACGGCGTCGGTTCTCGTCATGATTGGCACCGATCCAACGGAAACAGATGAAGCCCTACCACCGCCGGCACCGACAATTCTACAATAGTCGGGCTCCAAGATGGGTGTTGTCACGTTAACCGTCGTTCGGTTGCTCATGCTTGGATTTGGACATAGGTGACATCGATGAATTCATCGTCG
>NZ_JBXWLY010000022.1:0-42108 GCF_059609525.1 Ruegeria sp. YTSC325 | reverse complement strand
GAGACGACCGCTGACGAGTCGTTCCGGGGGCTGAAGGCTGGTTGCTGGTGCTGGCGGGTTGGGGCGGAGCGGACGTTCATATCTAGTGCTGCGAAGGACTGGTTAGAGCCCAAAGCTGACGTTACTTATCCCGGCCACGCAAATGTCTGCGATGACCTCATCAGTGCATCAAGTGCAGGCGAATGTTTTCGGCCGGGGACTGTAAAGGCCGCGATGGTTCTGGAAACTTCTGGCTCAACAAGCGGGCGCTGCAACAAGCCCGGTAGAGTAACCGAGTACTCAGGCATAAAGGCAAAACCAATGCCCGCAGCAACCATTGCTTGTACCCAATCTTCTCGCTCAGACCTGAAGCGAGCGTACAGTTCAACGCCTTTTGACTGACAAACCGACATTACCATCTCGCGCAACTCACAGGCCAAGCGGTCAACGTAGTTTTCTTGTGATAAGTCTTGGAGCGAAATTGAGTTGAGTTGTCCAAGGCGGTGTTCCGGCGGAAAAACAACCACATATCTTTCGACGTAAAGTGGTCTAGCCCTAAACTCTTCTTCCAGTTCTTCAGTCAGCGTCATCAAAGCGACATCAATATCACCATCAGAAAGTTTTTTCTTTAGGTCCGACGCGCTTGCTTCATTGACTGACAACTCCAAGCCGCTGTGGTTTTTCTCGAATTGAGCTAAGAAGCGAGCAAGGCGAACGTGCCCAATTGTTGATAGGACACCCAAGCGCAGCGGTACTTTTTCCAGCAAACGAAAATTCTGAGCCAGCGCTTGTGTAGCTGCTGCTTCGTCGACGATGTGCTGTAGATGCGGCAGCATAGACTTCCCAAAGTCGCTAACCAGTATTTTCCTACCTTCCCGATGGAAAACCTGTGCGCCCAGTTCGGTTTCTAGTGACTTGACGCCCTTTGTAAGCGCTGGTTGGCTCACATTGCATTCTGCAGCAGCTTTGGTGAAATTCAGATGCTTTGCGGCAGACAAGACATATCTAATCTGAGACATCTCCATGTTGGGGCACCTCGTCACTGATAGCTAATAACAATCATTACGCAGGATACACCGTTTTATCCAAACCTGGAGTTATTAAGTCATAAGGTATCGATAGTTCCCCGAGCCACCGCTCCGTGATGCAATAGATGCACTGGTTTTGACTATTCGGAAAGGGAGCGAAATGTCTGTTTTTATGGTCGAAAGAAACCTTAAGGGTATCAGCATGGATGACTTGGGTGCAGCTCAAAAAGCCGCGATAGCAACAGCACAGAAAATGACAGCAGAAGGCGACAAGATCAGCTATGTTCGTTCAACATTTGCTCCCGAAGACGGGCGCTGCATGTGCTTGTTTGATGGTGAAAGTGCCGATCAAGTTCGTCGATTGAACGATACCGCTGGGCTTCCTTACGAAAAGGTCGTGGCGGCAATGGACCTTACACCGTAACGGCTTGTATGCCTTATTGTTTTATTGGGCCCTGAGTACATGCTCGAGGGCCCTTTGCAATGGTTGAGCAGCTCGGGGGAGAACTGCAGGTTCGTCCCGCAGATACTTGCTACACTGAGTTTTGCGGAACGGCAGCACCTTATCCAATGCAGACTAGAACTCTTCCCGTTTTAGCTTCAAAAAAGTCTAGCTCAGGCTCCTGGGAGTTCCGCTTACACACTGCGACCACAGGCTACCGGATGAGTCACTTGGTTAACCGATCTTCTGAGTATACAATCGGGTCGATGATCGCGACTATGTCGCTGCCGCTATCCTCCAAGCCAAGTTTTTCGCACAACCGTGTTGAGGCAGCGTTGCCAGAAGCGATGCCCGTCTTGAACCCCGTGGCGCCAAGCTTTTCATGCGAGTGTATTAGAGCTTTGGCACCCAGGACTTTTGCAATACCTTCACCCATGCGTTCAGGTTTGGTCGAGAGTTGCCCCCATTGCGCGCGACGATGCAGCCTACTGCTGGGCGGATGGCACAGAACTGAGCCCGCAGTTGCAACGGGAGAACCTAAGCTGTCAACAACGACCATAGCAAACCCGGGACGAGACACTCCGCGCATAACCGGCCCTATTGGCGGCAAAACACCGTGGCTCATCGCGACTTCTGCGAAAGCTTCAAGCCATTCTGGTGGAGATTCGCGATCAATCACACGTACTGTCAAATCCTCGGGTAACGCCTGTTCGGCGATTAACTTCCGAGCGATGTCAACACAGTTCAGCCCGCCAAGATAACAAGCGATTGCGTTGGTTTTTAATCCTTGACTTTCAATGACTTCTCGCGTCCTTGCCACTTCCTGACGCGGTATGCTTTCTATCGCCGTGATGCCAAGTATTCGGGCCATTGTAACGGCATCATCCAAAGCCCCGCCGTACTCGTTGGCAATTTGAATACCGCGCCCATGGCTACAAAATCGAGGGTCATCACCCAATAGCTGGATAAGATGCTCACCCATGGTCGACATGCGTCGCTGGCCTTCGCTTCCGAATGCTTCCATGAGAGTTTCCTCGAAGTAGCACTAAACAGTTCAGAGATGATCGATTAATAGGGGGCGTGCAGTCAAGCGACCGTCACGCGCTAGACTGTTAAGCAAAGAGAGTTTTTGGGAAAGGGCGCATGGCAGCTATGTCCGCAGAGCGGTCGCTCGCGGTATTCGGGCGGACCGCCGCATCGAGCCCGTCGCTTACCTTGGAGTACAGGGGTGAAACTGGTTGTTTAGCGCACCAAGCTAGGAGGCGATAGCAGTGATGTGATACAAAAGGACTGAACGCTCGGTACAAGACTCCCTGCGCTCATTGTGTCAAATCGGTCTAAGGTCTCAGTATCGAGCTGGTTCAATACGCTTTTTAGACAAGAAAGTGTCTCAGTATGATTGAGTTCAGCAGGTCTCCACTTTTAGATAGCGTTGCTGCTTGGCTGATGGGGTGCGGTCTTCGCGATACCAAGGCCGAGGATGTGGTGCGAGGCTTTGGCAACCGTCTGGTTTCCGCTGGTGTCCCTGTTGCTAGGATCAACGTCGGGGGCATGGTCCTGCACCCAATTTTTGGCGCTTTGAATGTGCTTTGGACGGTCCGCGACGACCAAGCCAAAGTCGAACTAACGCCCAGGGACCAGCTTGCGACAACTGGATTCCGCAATACACCTTTTTTCGATTTGGCGCATAACGGCGGCCTACGTCCAAAGCGATCAATTCTTGTCTTCGTGCTGAACCTTCCCCAACTTCAGCAGCAAATTGAGCTGTCGATCATCCATCTGTGAGATCACGATGTTCAACTTCACAAGCAGTTTATGGCGAGCAACTGATACATCCACATCTTCGAGCTCGAAGAACTTTCGCACGGGCAGTCCTAGCGCTTTGGCGATATCTTGGAGCGTGGAATAGTTGGGCGCAGTTTTACCTCACTGGATGTTGGATATGGTCTCGAACGGCTTGTCGATGGCTTCCTGTCAATCGGCATTCAAAACTGACCCCGTATCGGCATCCAATTTTGACCCCCTTAGTGATGAGTAGGCCCCGGTGCTTCAAAAGTACTCTAATTGATGGGAAATTGGATCCCAAGATCAAAGCGGAAACCACCCGCACAGCGACCTGCAATGGAAACCGCCGCGCAAGTTCACAAGAGCCAAAACCAATACCGCTTAGTTGTCCGGTGAAACGGGGGCTGGATCACACACAAAACAATGCCTCGCATTCGTCTGGGTGGAAACTCAACGAGTCCTTTGCCAGTGACGACTTGTTTTGTCGCGCCAACACAATTGAAAGCGAAGCGTTGTGGTTTAGATCTCCTAAGCGAACTTCTGAAGCGACGCTCGAACGTCAGGGGGTACGGCTGTAAAGCGAACGGTAAAGCATCCGTCCTGATCGTTTTGATCCAGTACTTTCGCAAACACCGTCAGGGGTTCGGTAGAACCGTTTGCTTGCGTGATTTGAATTTGCAGATCCGTAAGGGGGCTGGGTGCCTCTGTCGTCATAATACAGGCTTCCGACGGGGAAAGTTTAAAAAGCTTGCCCTCTTGGGCGTCGCCAACGACTTGCTTGCCAACGACGGTCCTAAAGTGAACGGGTAGAGGTGGATTTATCTCGACCAATTCGACCGGTTGAGCGGACAGGCTGATGTCATAAGTTCCACCCACGCCAAAAAGTTCGTGCAGCACCAGCGGCTTGCCAGCACCCTTGGGTTCGACTGTGCGCTTGCTGCCAAGTTCCAGGGGCGCTCTTGACGACTTGAGTGTCTCATCTGCAATCAGAATTTGCCCACCGACAGTATAGCTTTCGATCCGCGCCGCCAGATTGGTCGTGCTACCGACAACACTGTATTTTGCGCGCTTGTCCGAGCCGATGTTTCCGACCACAACTTCACCTGTGTTCACCCCGATTCCCATCTCGATTTCAGGGAAACCATTCGCGGTGTTCCACTCGTTCACCCGCACCATCCGCTGCTGCATTTCCAAAGCACAGGCCAGGGCGCGTTCAGTGTCGTCGGGTCTTTGCAGGGGGGCGCCAAACACCACAAGGATTGCATCACCGATAAAGGCATCAATCGTGCCGTTGTATTTCTGAATGACGTTTGTCATCTCACTGAGATAGCTGTTCAGCATAGCCACGATGTTTTCTGGCGGCAGTGTGTCGGACAAGGTCGAAAAACCCCGCAGGTCTGACATCAACACCGTGACCGTCGTCTTCTTACCGCTAAAGTCGATCCCGTCCGCAGATTTCAACAGTTGATCGACGACTTCGCTGGCCAGAAACTGGCCAAAGGTCTGTTCTAGGAACTTGGCGTGAACCTCAAGTTGTTCGGTGCGCTCGCGGACTTTGTCTTCGAGATGTTCAACGATCTCGGCATTGCGCATAGATACCGCAATCTGACCCGAAAGCAGTGAAAGCAAATGAGCGCGTTCAGGTTTAAACGCTGCACTGACCAGATTGTTTTCCAGAAATACAAGGCCGATCAGTTCGTTCTGGTGCAGGATCGGCTGACACAGAACCGAACGTGTTTCGTTTTCCTGGACATAGGCGTCCACCATGAACCGCTCATCAATCTGAGCGTCGTCCACAAGGACAACATCATGCGTACGCGCCGTATAGTTGATCACGCTGGCCGGGACCAAACGTGCGCCTTCAGCCGAGTCGAGCCGAACGGGTTCCTGAACGCCAGTTCCGTCGGATATGACGCTAACCTCGGTTTCGATCACCAGATCGTCCCCGCGCGCCAGTAATAGAACGCCGCGCTGCGCACCGGCGTTCTCGATCAAAATTCCAAGCAGCCGATCCAATAGGCGCCCCACAACCACTTCGGCTGAAATGGTTTGCGCGGCCTTAAGTAAGGTGTTCAGGTCAAGATCTTGCCCAAGCAAGTGATTGGTCGCGACTTGCGTACTCGCAGAAATGCTTTCTGTCACAGGCTGGCTGGTGGCGCGACGCTCGCGATGTTCGGCAAGCAGTTGCGGGAACTCCAGCTCAAGCTCTTCGACTTTGCGTTGAGCCCCCCAAAGGCGGTAGGCATGTCGTGCATCCCGCAGATACATCATCCCGATCCGGGCATTCGGTCGTGGGGTCATGATGTACCGCGCGGCCAGTTCGCAGGCCAACGCTTCGTCCTGAAGGAACCGACCTTTTTGAGCCGCCTCAATAGCCCCGTCAAACAGATCGAGGACTTCGACATCTTTGCCATCCAGACGTGCGACTTCAGCAGCGACCATTAGGCGTTTGGCTTCAAAGTTATCTGGGCCGGACTCCGCCCATTGGCCCAGCCTTTCAAGATTTGCATCAAGCTGGGCTCTGAGATCCGGGTCGGGGTCACCGTGCTGCAGAATAGCCGCAATGGACAGGGACTGATAAAGCAGGTGATCGGCAAGACAAGGATGGTTGATCACAAAGCTCAGAAGGGGCTCAACGAGTTTTGTCTCGAGCAATGCGTCATGTGGGCGTCCAAAGACATACAGAGCCTGAGCTTTCAAAATCCGATAGAAACAGATGGCCATGGACATCTGGTTCTGCTCGCACGCTGACAGAAACGCGGCTTCGTCCAGGTCGTCAGTGGAGAAATCGGCACTGGATTGCGTTCGCCCGGCCAGGGTCGAAAGCCCCAGACGATAGGCGTTGATACCTGCGGCTGCCCCATGGTTCTGGGCTTTGTGCAGAGCGTCCAGTTGCGCCGGCATCGCATCCAGAACCTGGTCCAGCGGTTTGCCGGCAAAACTGTCTATCACGACCCGATACATGACCAGATATCCAGCCCACAAGATATCGCCCGAGTTCATTCCCTCGCGATAGCCTCGTTCGATCACCGGAATCGCATTGCGAACATGTTGGACCCACGGGATCAACTCGACACCTGTGACCAGGCAAACGGTTGCAGTCGGCGCGCGCGCTCCGAACTTGTCACACAACCGCAGGGCCAATTCCCCAAAGGCCAGACCTTCGCGGTACTTGCCCATGAATGCACCGATGATCAGGCCAAAATTGGCAAAGAACAACGCGGATTCCGGTGCGTTGCCATGCTTGAGCGACAGTTGAACAGAGGTGCCGACGATCTGTGGGAAAAGTTCCTGCCTGTTCAGGAAGGCCGCAATGGTCAAATGCCGCAAACAACGTTGGGCCAGCGCGATTTCTGGGCTGTCCACGTCCGGGTTTCCGAAAAGATCCGCAGGGTTGCCCTCGCCCAGCATACCGGCTGCCTGACCGATAGCGTTTTGCCCAGCCTCTTCGAGGTTCTCGAGGCTCATCTGAACCCCGACAAGCTCCAGCGCTTTTATCCCTGCGTTGATGGCTTCGTCGAACTCCATCAAAAGGGTGTGCTGGGCGATCCGTGTAAAGTAGATCTCGGCTTTCTCTAGGTCGGTGCGCGCATGTTCAAGGGTTGCGTTAACGATTTCGGTGCAACGTTCGAAATTACCAGTTAGATATTCCAGAGATGCTGACAGGTTTTGGGCCTCGAACATCAACTCGTAATTCTGGTTCCAGCCGTCCGACCCCAAAAGCTCTGAGGCGGTGTTCACGAAAGACAGCGCGGCACCGTACGCGGCCGAGTCAAAGGCCTTGCGGGCGGCTATCAGGTCAAGATGGGCAAGATCAAGCTGTTCTGCTCGGTCCTCCATATCGTCCCGGCCGATATTCAACTGATCGACCACCTCGAAGATACGTTCGTTTATTTCATCTTCCGCAAGCCGGGCTCTCAGTTGGCGTCCGATTGCAAGGTGCACGCTGCTGTGGCCGTCTGTTTCGATTAGGCCGTACGCCGCCTGTTGAACTCTGTCGTGCTGAAATGCGAAATCCCGCACGACAAGCGGCGACAGCGCGTTGTCCATTTCCGTCACCACAAGATCGGACAATGGCTGAATCATCTCTTCCCTAATTGCGGGCAACAGACATTCAAATGCTTGTTGAGGTTCGATCTTGAGGATCAGTGCCAGTGTTTCAATATCGAAACGGTTGCCAATACAGGCCGCAATTTGCAGTACGTTCTGCGTATCCTGTTGAAGGCGCCGCAGTTTTTCAAGCAACAGATCAACCACGTTGTCGGTTATTTTGGCAGCGCGGATCGCCTGGATGTCCCAAACCCATTTCGCGGGTTCACCGTTTGACTCGGATTGCTGGGTGATCAGTTTTTCATGGTGCAGATCCGTAAGGAACTGACGCACGAATAGAGGATTACCCTGCGTTTTTTGTACCACAAGTTGCGCTAGGTCGATCAGTCGTGATGCGTCGGCGTGTAGCGTATCTGCAATCAGGCTGGCGATATCCGACATACCCAATGGGGCAAGGGACAGGCTGGACAGACGTCCCCCGGCTTCTTTTACAGCATCCAGAGCACGGGTCATCGGATGCATCGCGTCCACTTCGTTGCTGCGGTACGCTCCGATCAGCAGAAGGCGCCCGATTTCTTCATCGGTCAAAATCACGGACAACAGGCCAAGCGTTGCGCTGTCGGCCCATTGCAGGTCGTCCAGGAAAAGCACCACAACCCGGTCATGTGCACACAAAGCACGCAAGAACCGCCGAACTGTTTGATTGAAACGGTTCATCGACTCGGCGGCGTCCAGTTCCGGAGCTTCCGGCTGCGGGCCGATGATCAGTTCAAGTTCGGGTACAACGTCCAACAGAACCGAGGCGTTGGGCGCCAGGGCTTCGTTCAGTTCTTTGTTCCAGGTCGCGTGGCGTGTCTGGCTTTCGGTCAAGAGCTGCCGCACGAGGTCTTTCAGCGCGACTGTCAGCCCCGAATACGGGTCGTTCTTCTTGAACTGTTCAAATTTGCCTTTGATGAAATAGCCGCGTTCACGGGTGATCGGTTTGTGGACTTCGTTGACCAGCGCGGTTTTACCAACGCCTGAATACCCTGAAACCAGCATCATTTCAGCCGGGCCCTGCCGAACGCGTTCAAAGGCCTCTAGCAAGGTGCGCACTTCGCGGTCGCGACCGTATAGCCGCTGGGGCACAGTGAAGCGTTCTGTCTGGTCCCGACGTCCCGGTTCAAACCGGTCCAGATTCACGCCAAGGCGAACGGCTTCGAGATCGGCAATAATTCCTGCGGCGCTCTGGTATCGGTCTTCAGCCTTTTTGGCCATCATACGCCCGACAATCTTCGACAGGGGCAGCGATACATCTGGATTGCGGCGATGCGCCGGAACCGGTTCACGCGCTACGTGGCAATGCACCAGTTCCAGCTTGTCTTCGGCCTCAAACGGGGGCACGCCGGTCAGCATTTCGTAGAAAGTCGCACCCATGGAATAAAAGTCGGTGCGATGATCAAGGGTCCGGTTCATGCGTCCGGTCTGTTCCGGCGAGATATAGGGAAGCGTACCCTCCAGAACTTCGGGGCTTTTCAGAACAGGATGTTCGGTCGAAAACTGCGTCGCAATCCCAAAGTCGATCAGTTTGACCTCTCCCGTGCCGGGATTGATCAATACGTTCTGAGGCGAGATATCCTTGTGAATGACGTTGGCTTGGTGGATGCCCTCTATGGCGCGGGTGATCTGCAGGGCGGTCTCAAGGAATTCGTCATGTGACAGCGCCCGGCTGGAGAGCAGTTCACCGACTGAAATGCCATCGAAGTCTTCCAGCACCATCATCAGCGATTTGTCGTGACGATTGAGTTGAAGAGCACGGATCACGCCCGGCAGGTTCAGGCTGTTGGTAATCTCAAACTCGCTGCGGTATCGCGCAAGTCGGCTGGCGCTGGGGAAGTCGTTCTTGAGGATCTTGATGACCACATGTTCCCCGTCCGAGTCCCGTGTTGCGCGAAACACAAAGGAGTTGGTGCCTTCATAGAGACGTTCGGACAATTGGAAGCCCGGGACGAAGGACATATTGATATTAGACATGTGTGCCGTTACCCGCCGACGTATTGTTTGCGTTATAATAGCCTATACCATGGCCAACTTGTGCAAAATTTAGTTCCGAGAAGTTTCCGAACGGGATGAATTTAGTCAGCTTGGGCAAGATGTCCTGCTCCCAAATATCCTGTTTCGTGCAAGCGCCGATTTCCGTGCCCGGTAAGTCGCGTCCGACATCCAGAAAATCACTCATGGCACCGATATGCCCCCTCAGGTACGCGTGTTTTCCAGCGTACTCAAGACTGCGCGCAGCCAAATCCCAGAACGGGCTGTTCCAGCGTGAACCACGCACATAGTGCCAGGCGATAAACAACGAGTTGCGCAAGACATAAGCCCGCATTGTTCTGTTGGCATGATCGACGGCTTGGATATCTGTTGTGCTTTGGGGGTGATGGTCCGTCATCCAGCGCTGCGCAATACGGACCTGCATGATCGTTGCGCCAATGGCGGTGGCCTCAAGCGGTTCAACGAACGAGGCCGCGTTGCCGATAGTAAAGACGCGCCCATCAAACCACGTGCGCCGCATGAAATTCGGAAAACTGACCCGAACGCGAATCTCGGCCAGTTCCGCACCTTCTTCTTTGAGGAAGCTGTCGAAATCCGCCAATACGTCCTCATCGCTGTTTAGCGAGGGATTGAAAACATATCCGCACGATGTCCATTCCCTGAGCGGTATCTGGAAGATCCACCCGTGTGGCCGGGCAACGATGCGGGACATGCTGGTGTCCTGGCTGGGCGGAAGGCGGCGCACCATCGCGCGGCCTGTCGGGATCCAATCCATTCGGATGATGTCAGGGTCTGCCGGTGCTTGATCCCACGCCCCCGGAGGAAAACCGCGCGCGTCCAGAACATAGTCGCAGTGCAGATGGCTGCCATCCTCAAAACCAATGTTCACGCCGCCGGGCAAGCTGTCCAACGAAACCACCCTCGCATCCATCTGGGTCGCGCGCACATGGTCTCGGATAATGCCAGTCACGCGACCGGCGTCAAAGTGGTATCCGAACAGGCGCGGTGGCTGGAATCGGTTCACGAAATCCATGTCCCGCGATCCCCAGCCTTCATAATAGGACCCCGATTTGACTGTCGCGCCGCACCGTTCCGCGATCTCATCCGGGCCGATGCCGGTGACTTCGTTTAGCCACAACGGGAACCGCGGTGTGGTTCCCTCACCAACGCCGATCGTCGGAATGCGGGAATCGTAGATATGCCAAAGTTGCGCCTTTGGGAAATAGCGGGTCATATGGGCCGCAGCGATGAATCCGGCGGTGCCTCCGCCCAATACAGCAACTTTCATGCTACGGCCTCGTTCAAAAAGGATTCGGGTGCGCGTAGCATATGCTGAATATCCAGCAAAACTATGGCCAACGCTGGGTCAAATGGCGCGGCTTGAACAAGACTTTCGACCTGAGGTGTCAGGTTGGTATTTGCTTCAGGGTCTGTCCATGTTCCGGTGGCAATGCGCCACGGCCATTCATTGTGCCGGGCCAATTGAGACTGGAAAGACCGCGCGTGTGGTTCTGGCTGATCCAACCATCGCGAAAGCAGTTGGACCCCCCGCGCGGCCGCAGTCATTCCTAGCCCGGCATAGGGATCCAGCGCGCAAACACTATCGCCAAGAGCAAACAGGTTTTCGGGCCACGAGGGATAGTCCTCATACCGACGTCGACGGTTTGCCGTGCGTCCAAACAAATGCGGCGGCGCGACTGTTTCGGCGTGTTCCAATATGTCACTCAAGGTGGGGTCGGACAAACCAGCCGCCAGCTTCAGTACACCCGGCCCATCAGTGGGCAGAGGTTCAGTTTCGGGCGTTTGCAATACCACGCCCCAAAGGTCATTTTCAGCACGCATTATCATTCCCGCACGTCCGCTCGATTGGCGGGTAGGGGCCAGCGCAAGCCCGTGCCAGTCAGGGGCTTTATCCGCAGGCAGGCGAACCCAAAGTGAAACGTATTGCCGACCGGGCGCGATCTCGGTTCGGGTGATGCGATACGTGTCTCCGAAGTGCTGGGCTAGCCACCGCGGCAGACGCGAGGCCGCGCCGCTGGCATCGATGACAAGGTCGGCATTGTCCAAGACCTGAACAACGCCCGCGGTCGTCTGAACCCGGACACCAGAGACGCGCGATGCGTCTGGCGTGAGCGTCAGACCCATGACGCGATCGCCTTGGCGGATGCGTATATTTCCGGCGCGGCTCAGTAATCGGGTCAGCGCCGTTTCAATCAGGCACCGCGAAGCGCCGTACAGGGTTATGCCGGTTTCAACCCGCGGGAGCCATCCCGAAGATACCCGCATCGCGACATCCGCGCCCGCATCGTATGGTACTGCACCCAGCGCGATCAATTCCGCGCGCCAACCGGGCACCAGATCGTCAAACGCGCGGGCCCCGGCACCCATAAGCATGTGCAGGCAATGGCTTTGCGGCACGGCTGAGCGGGCCGCTGGGGCGCTGCTGTTTGGTTGGGCATATTCAGACCGTTCAAGCACCGTGACGCGCGTAAACCGGTCTTTCAGCATATGGGCGCACAGCAGCCCTGCTATGCCGCCACCAATGACCAGCGCATGTGCGCTTTCCTTGGCTGGCGTAAAGGGCTGAGAGGCTGCTGGCGTGACCATGCCTGTCAGAATGCGTCCTTGGGGACATCATAAGAGATGCGTTCGAACGTCTGCGACACGACAAACTGAAAACCATTGGTTTTGCCTTCCTCATCCCGCGGGACAAAAGGTCCAATAATGCGCCGTTGGTTGGGATTCAGGAAATACTGGTTGTTGTAGTAGTCCCCGGTCGGAAAATTGAGGTGGAACAGATACGTCCCCGGTGAGCTTTCGACACCGTGGACCTTGACCGCGCCAGTAATCGATTGGCACGATTTGCCATCAACCTGCAGTTCAAATTCTCGCAGCACAAAAAGGTCTTCTAGGGCTTTTCCGTGTTCGTGTTCCTGGATCAGTTGGTCAAGGCTCCCAAGGTCTTCCTGCCGGTAGTGCATGACCTTCCCGGGCTCTTTCCAGTCGATGGTCAGGATGCTTGGGCCAGTGTACAGGTATTCACCCTTGTTATCGTAGACGATCGAATGACCGGTCCACATCCCGATCATAATGTCGAAAGGGCGGGCATAGTCAAAAGGGGTAGGGCTGATCATATCTGAAATCCTATTTGGTTGCGGTCAAAACTGTATCACATGCGGGTTCAGGTCATTCTCTTGCGTCCGCTCAGCAAGCCAACCCTTCTCTACGGGAACGTCATAAAGCCGTCCGGGGCCGAACCGGGCCCAGAAGTGGCGCAAGCCCGGTGCAACGACCCGCACAACCGGGAAATTCACGTCCGGTCGGGTCTGATCCAGTACCAGAACGTCGATGTTCTTTGCTTTCAGACGTGAGAGGCAGGTCTGGATATCCACAAGCACGTCGTCAGCTGCGAGGCTGCGCGTTCTGTCCAGCGCAAGCATGGGCTGCGTTTCGTCGGGCACAAGGTAGCGCGCCTCATGCAGCCGTGTTGTGCGCCACCAATCTATTGCATCCGAATTGCCAAGATAGCTTTGCTGCATGGTTGTGCCACACGTTTTAGGAACGGCTTCAAGGGATTGGTTTATTTCCGTCAAAGCTCGCGACAGGGCAACCTCTGGGTCGAGGTGACAACCAAAGCCGTAGATGATGTCTTCTTCTTGTTTGTCTGTTCGGGCCGAGATCGCTGCGAATGTTGGGATGCCGATATCGCTTGTAACGTCTATCACCGTGAGGGTTCGATGCAGTTGGGCATAGTGCGCAGACAGGTCACGACCGTAAGAGTCGCGCGCAGCGGCCAGGTCGACGCCTGGCCGGTTCAGCCGGTTGTACCACCAGATCGCGACAGCGTCGCGTTCGATCAGCTCCAATAGCCCCTGCAGAATAGCTTCTTCCAGTGTTCCGCCGGCGGCACAGCCGTTAGAGTCGGCGCGGCCGAAACTTGGGCCGGGTCCTCGATAGCCAAAATAGCACATGGAGGTCGGCAGATGGCGTATGCGCGCTTCTCCCAATGACCAGAGCGGTGTCCATTCGATTTGTGCCTCAGGGTCGAAAGGTTCAGGCACCCAATAGGCCTTGTGCGTCTTGCGATTAAGCTCGGCCCGATCCGCAAACTGCTGGGCGCTATAGCCCTGACACGCGTTTGGCAGGATCGCCGTGTCTAGGTCCCGGTACCGGGCAAGATGCCGAGGTTCCGAGCCGTCGAACACTCCGCAGTACCGTTCCAATGACTCAGCTATCGCGCTGATGCGAGCCTGTTCGGGGTTGCGCCCCTTGCCGCCAGACCGTCGCCGCAGACCCTCGCGCAGGAAGAACTTGCTGTCGTGCAAATCCGAGAAGTTGTGATCGGCGGAATAAGTCGGTGTGATCCACTCGGGGCTGCCGTCTGGCCCGCTGCGGATACCTGGTTCCAGCGCGCCGACAATCCCGGTGATCGGACTGACATGCCTGTCCAGAGCAGCCTGAATATCGGCGGGGCGGCGCGATCTGTGCCCGCCATCTGTTCCTTGCAGCTTGGGGCGGGATCGCAGAACTGGTCTATCGGGTGTCGTTTGCGTCTGTGCGGGATCGCCACATACTGGGCATTGAGGGCGACGCGTCAGAACATGGGCCTTTCGTTGCATTGACAGATGATCTGTACTGATCACTCGGTCGGCCAACATCTCTGGTCGGCCCGTTCCGATCCAGCGCGCTACTTCCGTCGCGATTTCGGCCAAGGCCGCAAATTTTGACGCGGCGAGACTACCTTGCGGGGCCAGCAGCGCTTTGTCCAAGCCATTTAAGCGACCAATGTGGGTATCGACCCTGCGGTGCCACCGAAGGCGCTGCGTCAAACATTCAAGACATGCGGTTTCGCCGGGAACAAACGCCGGGCCCAGCCAACTTTCCATTCCGCCAGGGCTAACCAATATCCATGGTCTTTGTTCTGCGACGGCCTTTTTGTTCCACTCGGCCAAGTCCCGGTTTAGGTAATCGTCTGCAACAACGACACTCAGCTCACCGCGATCCGCGACACAAAGCCCGTTCCTTTCAAGCAACATGCGCAGATCTTCGGCAGTTCCATCGTCGCAGATTACATCGACCGTCGCGTTTGCTAGACGTTCCGCCGCTTGCGACGGCAATGCCCCAGCGCATTCCCAGAAGGCTTGCTGCTCGCGGGGGATGGAGGCCGTATCTTCAGCTAGAAAGCCGCGCTGTTTCAGAATGTCCAACGCTGAGAATATGTCGGCACTGAGATAGCGCCGGCACAGTTGGTCAAATATGTCGTCAACCAGAAAAGACCCGTCCAGCAATGGTGCCAGATCCGAGAAAATTGGGCTGGTCAGGCAAACATGGCCCTTGTGGCTGAAAAGGTACAAGCCCTCTTCCGGGACAACGATCGCCTCTAGGCTTGATTTAAACCGCGGTGCCGCAATGGCACTGGCATACATTGGGGCCCATGCCCTTAGCAGCACGCTGGCGGAGCGACTGCGGTGTTATGCTCATGCAAATCATCGTCATGCACACCGTCTGGCCGGTCGCCGACGTTTACGATCTGAGTGAAGGTTTTGCCGATCTCTTCGCCATACGCCTTGACCGCTGAGGTCGGGTCCTGCTCTAGCAGCGTCCGGAACTCTGGGTCTTTCCAAGCCTTGGCGTGCATTTTGCCCCAGTCTTCATTTGTTGGTGCTGTCATGGAACATCCCTCCCTATTTTAGGTCGCCTCCTGCTAAACTGCATTAGGCCTTAGCGTTTTGTTAACCTTTTCACAGGCTAAGGAGTCGATCAAGGTGCGAGTTGGGTTTCTGTTGTCTTGTTCACAACCGGTTCATCTACATGTCTAAATTCAGGTTTGGTTTCTGCTTAGAACTTCAAACTGACCTTCTGTCCCCGCTATCGGGCGAAGGCTGTATTGTTGCGCAATTACTTGAATTATAACGGCCATCTGCAAAAGTGACTGAGCGGCCGCGACGCAAACTCTTGGACCTGCCCCGAAAGGAATATAAGCTTTGGCTGAGTTGGGCTTTACGCGGCCCGCGGCAAAGCGGTCGGGTTGAAACTGGGATGGCTGAGCAAAGTAACGAGGATCCCGATGCAGCAATTCCGGGCTGATCCAAACCCCAAGACCTTCAGGCAGTTGATAGTCATGCAGCGTAAGGCTTTTGGCGATTTCTCGGTAGAGAATAGGCGCAGGGGGCGACAGGCGCATCGACTCGCGAAGGATTGCCACCGTATCGCTTGCGCCAAGGGTCGCAACGTTCAGGCGTTTCTCTTCATCAAAAGCCGTCGCCTCGGCATGCAGCCCTTCATGCAACTTGTGGCTGGCGACGTCGCGCCAAAACTGGGTCAAGGCAAATGGAATCGTGAGATGCCCGGCAAACAGCATCTGAACAATCTCGCCAATAACATCTTGCCTAGACAGAGTTTCAGGCGCGTTGCGCTGGGCCGCAACCAATGCCGACAGAATGTCACCGCGATCGACAAACTCGTCAAACCGCGCATGGATAAGGGCAACCACATTGTCCATGCGCGCGGGCGCACGAGGACGCGTCATCTGCAGTGCTCCAGTGACATGTCTCAGGGTTGCGGTGAAATCCTCGCCATAGGCTTCTTGTATGGTCACAAGTCCACTGCGCCTGTGGTCCGAACCAAAGCCCTGAACGTCGGCATCCAACACGCTGCGCATTGCGAGGCGACTGATCAACAACCGAACCTCGTGGGGCAGGTCAATCTGTTCACCGCCTTTCCAGCGCGCTATGGTTTCATGTGCAAGCTCAGCTACCAAAGCCAGTCGAGGTGCGCGCAGACTGCTGCGAAACAACGGCAGCAAAACCTGTCGTCGAGCCCGCCAAGTCTCGGGGTCATTCAGTGTTGTCAGGCCGTCGCCCCAATAGCCTGTATTCGAATCTCGCAAAAAGTCGGGCTTACGCAGGTCGGCCTCGTGAAATCGAAGCAACGCTCGCACCATATTGGCGTCGTGCACAAAGACGATCGGGCCAGCACCCAGGTCAAATTGCGACACGCTACCGAAGGTGTCGAACAGGTATTCCAGAAACGTCAGCGGGCTGCGTTGGAAGAACTGTGCGTTCAGACGCGCGTGTTGAGCCCCAACCGGGCCGGGCGGCAAAGTCACGGCGATAGCCTGGCAGGAGGAATATGATGGAGCGACCGACTATCTGGGCCTATGGGCTGGCGCCTGATGTTCTGCTGGAAACGATAGCGGGGGAAACGAGGCTCAATAGTCCGATGGGGTCGATCAACCTGACAGACGATGCCCATGTGACGCTTGCCCAGAAGCTTGCGCTGGGCTTTATGAGTGAAACAGACCTCACGAATTTCGTATCCGGAAACCCGGAGGCAGAGGATGTCTGTGCATCGTTTTTGTTTCGTCTGGATCAACGCGGGTTTCTCTGTCGGTTCGTTATGCAGGATGACAAGCCTATCGCGGTTTGTGTTCCGCAACGCTCCCCTGTCTCGGGCCTTCCGAATTTCACGCCTAAAAACGGTCTTAGGCTGTCTCGTGAAACACTGTTGTCTCCGCAAAAGCAAGGGTTGCAGGCGCGGGTACCAGGAAGCTGGGCTTCGATGCAACTTTTGGACGCCAAACTGTCACCGCTGATTTTCGAGCTCTCTGCCGGATCAGATTCCGCAAATGCAGCAAACAGTGTGCCCGAGATTGAGCAGGAAGTTTTCGAGGCTGTTATCTGCCTGTTTGCTTGGTGCGGTTTGCTGGAGTGCGACGAAAAACCCGCTGCGCCGGTTCACGAAACCCTATTTGTCGAGCGCACCCGCCTAGGGTTCACCCGCGCGCATATTGGCAAAACCGGAGCAGCACAGCGCCCAACCCAAGCCCCGGGCAATGACCCGGAAATAGTCCTGCCGAAACATGATGTAGACGCCCTTGCCGCAGGTGATCCTCCGTTCGCCGTGGTGTCCCGCAATCGCCAGAGCCGCCGTGAACAAGGGCGCACACCAATTGCGAAGGATCAATTGAGCGAGTTGTTGTTCCGGTGTTTCCATCCGTTGGGTCAACACCATTCTTATCCGAGCGGAGGCGGCCTTTACGCGTTGACCGCGTATCTTTTGGTCAATCGTTGCGAAGGTCTAGAAGCCGGTCTGTACGTCTATGACAGTGCTGAGCATGGCCTTAACATGATCGCAGAAGTTAACGCCCTGTTGTGTAGCATGCTGAAGGACGCCGCCGCGTCGGCAAACCGCTCTGAATATACGCAAGTTCTGCTACTGCTCTCTGCGGATATGACTGCCGTCCGAGCGGCCTATGGCGATTTGGCCTACGCGTTGGTGTTGAAAGAGGTTGGCGCGGTTTATCAGAACATCCAACTTGTGGGTACGGCGATGAAACTGGCGACCTGTCCTCTGGGAACGGCAAACTCGGTTGCGTTCGCGGCTGTTAGCGGCCGTGACCTACACAATATGCCTTTGGTTGGGGAAATGATGATTGGATCGATCGACTAAGCGGCCGACGACCCCCGCAGAATTTGGCTGGCCACGTCTGTTTCAAACCACCTATCAGTTCCTTTAACCGAAACAATTCTGATGAGCCGATGCAATCGATGTGGCCCGCCCCTTTGAAAAAACGGTTTGCGCAATGAAATTATCCAGTGAAACACCGGCACTGCTGCGTGTCAGAAAATTTGACCCTTAGGGGCCACTGGCGCTGCCAGAAGAGCACATGCAGTTGCGTTACATGTTCCGGCTGATTGAGAACACTCGAGGCGCTGTACCCCTTCCGTTAGCTGAAGAGATTTACGGTCTGGGCGTTGCGGTGAGAGCACGGCAGGCGCTCCGATCATGCCCTATAACTAACAAGCTCATTCCAAAACAATTCAACTGCGGCAGATGTGTTCTGCGACTTGCGCGCCGCACAGATGTTCCAAGTCAAATTCTGTTTCATCGACACGGGTCTGACAGTCTTTGTGCGGATCAGTTCCGCGAACGTGTCCGGCATCCCTCCCACCACGAAGTCAGGCTCCGCCAACAGCCCGGTCAGGAGGTTGTAGTCGTCGCATTCGATATGCGGCTGTGAATTGACCTTTTCGACGGCCTCAACACCGCCACCAAGTGCCTTCGTCAAGGCAGCTTTCCAGTGTTTATGCAGATGCGGTGACGCAAAGGGAAAGTCGAAAATACCTGCCATGGTTTGCGGACCGCGCTGGTGAATCTCATGATCTCGATGAGCGACGAATTGGATAGTTTGCTTCTCCATCACCATGATCTCGACGTCTTCGGCTTCGGGTGTGTAAGTCAGATCGCCGAGGAACACGTCGAATTCGCCCGCCTGCAATAAGTCTAGTGGACGCGCGTAGGCACTTACCAGAATTCGGAAACGCAGGTCAGGTATCGCCCGTCGCACGACGCGTAAGACAGGCAGGATCAAAGTTTTTGTGGTGAGCGGCCCGCACCCAATTAGCAAAGTGCCCGGCCCGGATTCACGCAATCCAGCCACGCGAGTTGCATAGCGGTTCAAATCTTCACGAAGCGCCTGCGCAATTGGCAGAAATTCTTGCCCCGCGCGTGTCAATGTGCTGCTGTTGCGGCTGCGATGGAACAAGACAAGGCCCGTTTGATCCTCAGCCTGCCCGACATAGCGGGACAAGGACGCGTTCGAGACACCCATCACACGAGCCGCATTTTGAAAGCTGCCGGTTTCCGCCAATACCAGAAAGGCGGTCAATGCGTTTTCGTTCATCGTGCGGCCAATTTCATTTCAAGTTTCGTGTTTTAGATTTCACAATATGAAATCATGGTAAAGCTCTGTTGCGACAAGAAAGTCTCAATCGCTATCCCTGATGGACCCTTCGATATTTCCACCATCGAGATCTTTTTCTAAGTCCACAGAGGTAACAATGTTCGCTCTTCGATCTATTGCGGTATCCGCCACGCTGGCCACGGCGACGGTTTGTGCCCTGCCGGTATTGGCCGAAACCGACCAGCCCAATATTCTTGTCATCATGGCCGACGATGTCGGCTGGGCCAGTCTTGGCAGCTATCATCAGGGTGTGAAAAGCATCCAAACCCCCAATCTTGATCAACTGGCCGCCGACGGTATGCGGCTGACGGACTATTATGCGCAACCAAGCTGCACTGCCGGTCGATCCGCCTTCATCACCGGACAGTTGCCGGTACGTACCGGAATGCACACGGTCGGCCTGCCCGGAGACCCTGAAAAAGGTCTGAGCGAGGATGATCCAACCCTGGCCAATATGCTGAAATCTCTGGGTTACACGACCGGGCAGTTCGGCAAGAACCATCTGGGGGATATGAACAAATTCCTGCCGACGGTGAAAGGTTTCGATGAATATTGGGGCTGGCTCTATCATCTGAACGCGATGGAATACACATCCGATCCAGACTGGCCTAAGGACCAGAACTTCAACGATACATTTGGCCCTCGGAACATCATTCATGCCTATGCCACGGATACAGTCGATGAAACGGTAGATCCGCGTTGGGGTTTGGTTGGCAAACAACGCATCATCGACGATGGCCCAGCCCCGCCCGAGCGGCAAAAGACGCTGGACGACGAAGTGACAGCCCACACGCTGGACTTCATCAACCGCGCAGTCGACAGCGAAACGCCGTTCTTTGTCTGGATGGCCCCGGCGCGCGCGCACGTCTGGACGCATCTGAGCCCCGAATACGAGGCCATGCTGGGTGACGGGCGCGGCCTGCAGGACGTCGTGATGAAAGAGCTGGACGACAACGTGGGCAAAGTCATGGCGCGACTGGAAGAATTGGGGGTCTCGGACAACACTATTGTTGTCTTTACGTCTGACAACGGACCGGAAACCATGACCTGGCCGGACGGTGGAACAACGCCGTTCCATGGCGAAAAGGGCACTACCTGGGAAGGCGGCTTCCGCGTCCCCGCCATCATTCGCTGGCCCGGTAAAGTTCCTGCCGGAACTGTGAGCAACGGTATTTTTGCCGGTCTTGACTGGATGCCCACCCTTGTTGCCGCTGCTGGCGGGCCCGATGATCTGACCGGTTCATTGCTGGAGGGTTACGAGGGCTATCAGGTGCACCTGGATGGGTACAACCAACTGTCGTTCCTAACTGGTGAGGGGGAGAGTAACCGGGAAGAGATCATCTACTATGAGGGCCCCGATCTGCAAGCCGTGCGCCATGGCGATTGGAAAGCACATTTTACGATCCAGACCGAAGGTTGGGCAGGGCCAAAAGAGGAGCTGAACGCTCCTTTGCTGTTCAACCTGCGTCGCGATCCCTACGAAAAAGCGGCCGAAGAGTCGGGGATGTATACACGGTGGATGGGCAACAAAATGTGGGCCTTTGGTCCTGCTGCCAAAATCGTCCAAAACCACCTATCTACGTTCAAGGACTATCCTCCGCGGGGTTCGGACATAACCAATCAGTCTCACGTTGAAGAACAGATTTCGACCGAAGGCGGGATGTCACAGTAGAAATCAATTCTCGGGAGGCACCAGTCGTTGTCTCCCGATCCTTAATAGAACTCGCGGGAAACACCTGCTGACGGAGGTCCGCTTCCTCGATAACATCTTTGTCGAGCGGCTCTGGTGGTCGTTGAAATACGAATGCGTCTACCTGCACGTCTGAGAGACCGGATCAGATGCAAAAGCGGGCGTTAAGAAATGGATCGTGTTCCACAAGCGAAAGCGTCCTCATCCCGCTCTTGGCGGTAAGCCACCAGCCGTGGTCTATTGGCTGCGAAAAGAAAAAACAAACCGATCAGCAGGAGCAAAAAAGTAGCTTAATCTACGCCGCAGACTGTCCAGTAATTGGGGGGAAGCTCACAGTTCTGCGATGCGGTAAGCAAGAATTTGTGTGCACAATGTGTGTCAAGTCTCGGACGAAAGCCCGAGGAGCATGTCAGCAGAGCGGTCCGCAGCAACTAGAAAGACTAGCTGACGGACACAATTAGCTCTGCCCTCCAGTCGCGCCTACAAGGTTTTCTTATAGAATTCAGTGTAGTCAGCATCGAACACGGGTTTCTCAACTGGTAGATTCAAAGCCGCGCGCAATTTGTTGGCAATATGGCGTCGCGACCAGTTGACGGCAGCAAGTCCCGAGCCATGATCGCTTTCAAGCTCCTCAATCAGAGTTGCAACTTGATGGTACAAGTCATCCTGCGGCGTATCAAACGCTAGCGCGGCTGCCGGGACAGCTGCGGTTACGGTCATTCCGGACCCCGCTGCCAAAAGGGTGCGGCGGTTTATTGAAAGACGGTCGTGAGAGTTTGTCATAGAGAAAGTCCTGAAATTGTGAAAAAGCCCGACCGCGTAGCGCACGCCGGGCCGGGTGTCGTTACAGGTCTGCAACATCGCCGAGATTGATCCCCAACGCGTCCGCGATGCCCTGCGCATAGGCCGGATCGGCCCTATGACAGTTACGGATGTGACGGTGCTTGATCTCGATACGAGCCGGAGCGATGGCTCGCGCTGTGTTGTCAAACAGCTGTTGTTTCTGATCTGCAGTCATCAATTGAAACAAGGCACGGGGTTGCGAGTAGTAGTCTTCATCCTCGCGATGGTTCCAGTGATCGGCCTGACCCTCAAGCGACAAGGGCGGTTCGGAAAAATCGGGCTGTTCTTGCCACTCTCCGAACATGTTCGGTTCATAACCCAGAGTAGACCCATAGTTGCCGTCGACCCGCATCGCGCCATCGCGGTGATAAGAATGGAAAGGACAACGCGGCGCGTTGACCGGAATTTGCGAATGGTTCACGCCCAGCCGGTAGCGAGCTGCGTCACCATAGGAAAACAGCCTCCCCTGCAACATTTTATCCGGTGAGAAACCGATGCCTGGTACTACGCTGGAGGGCGCGAATGAGGCCTGCTCAACCTCCGCATAATAGTTTTCGGGGTTCCGGTTCAGCTCGAACTCACCAACTTCGATCAGAGGATAGTCCGCCTTGGGCCAGATTTTGGTCAGATCGAACGGGTTGATGTGATAGCTGCCCGCTTCTTTCTCGGGCATGATTTGCACAAACATTGTCCACTTCGGAAAATTGCCCTGCTCGATGTTGTCATACAAGTTACGCTGATGGCTTTCACGGTCTGCAGCGACGATTTCAGCTGCATCGGCATCGGTCAGGTTCTTAATCCCTTGCGCGCTTTTGAAGTGGAACTTGACCCAGAAGCGTTCGTTGTCTGCATTGATCAGGCTGAATGTGTGGCTACCAAAACCGTCCATGTGCCGATAGGTTGCGGGTAGGCCACGATCCGACATCACAATGGTGACCTGATGCAGGGCTTCAGGTAGGTTAGTCCAAAAATCCCAGTTGTTGTCTGCACTACGCATGTTTGTGCGCGGGTCTCGTTTGACCGCGTGGTTAAGGTCGGGAAATTTCAGCGGATCGCGCAAAAAGAAGACCGGGGTGTTGTTGCCGACGAGATCCCAATTGCCTTCGTCAGTATAGAATTTCATGGCAAAGCCACGAATGTCTCGTTCAGCATCTGCCGCTCCGCGCTCACCCGCTACGGTTGAAAATCGAACGAACATCTCTGTCTCCTTTCCGATTTTGGAAAAGATGTTGGCGCGAGTGAATTTAGTGATGTCATGGGTTACCTTGAACGTTCCGTACGCTCCGGAACCTTTGGCGTGCATGCGGCGTTCCGGAATCACTTCGCGGTCAAAATGCGCCATTTTTTCAAGGAACCATACATCCTGCAGCAACGCGGGGCCGCGACGACCTGCTGTGATGATGTTTTGGTTGTCAGGGACCGGGGCCCCGAATGCGGTGGTTAACTTAGGTTTCTTAGCCATTCACTTTCTCCTCTATTTGTGAGTCGAAGCTATCGTCAGGGGAAATTTTGTGAACCGGGCTAAATTCAACTTATGGTCGCATTTTAAACACGTGTTAGGGATCAAATTGTGTAAAAATATTTTTGAATAAAAGTCCAAAATGTAGCTTACTTACAAGCTGACGAAGGGGACTGTTGCATTAATCTATTTGGTCTGGATTTGCGCGGGCGAGCGTCGATGAACTACGCGGCTTCGAATAGCTTTGCGATGAACTGGAGCTCTCCAAGAATGCCTGATCGTTTGTGACGAATGTGGCCTTGTTTGAGGGTCTCCAGGCCGCTTAGGGTCGCTTTGGCCGTTCGCAATGAGCGAAAGCTTTGGCGGTATCCAAACAGTCTTTTCATGGCGGCATGATAACTCTCGATCAGATTGTTTCGCCACTTTCGGTCGATGTGCCGAATGCCGTCAAAATGCGGATCATAACGATGATTGATTTCGCGAACGACACGCCGATACTTTCCACCTTGGTGTGGACAAAGCCGCGTGAGGCTGTCCTGACGCTTTGGATGGTTATGATTTCAGCGGGACAAACGTTTCCATGTTAAGCGAGTCATCTGTTTCGTCTGCCGCTCACACACCTACGATCGGAGCTGAACTGACGGGTTGCGATGCTAGCAAAGACCCTGAGAAGGACACCGTTCCCTCAAGGGCAACTGGAGTTTACACGGCGGGGTCTTCCGGGCTTCTGGTAGCGGCAATGTCCGCGCAGCCCGAGAGAACCAGCGTGTCACATACTTGTCATATTTGTGCGATAGCCAAAAACTGAAAAAGAGAAAACACAGGAGGCTCCGATGACCTCTCTCAATATTCAGCTATGGGAGCTGATTAAGACGCACAAGATGCCTGATGATGCTGCAGGCAAACCGTTCATTGAACAACTGATGGACGAATACCGCATCTCTCTCGATACCGCCAAAGTAGCGATCGCCGAATATCAAAAATTCATGTATCTTTGTGCTACACGGCACGAGCGTAATGTGCCCTCGAAGGCGGTGGATTTGGTGTGGCATTTGCATATGCAGCACAGTCGCGACTATTGGGATGTCTTTTGCAAGAAGCTGGGCAAGCCCGTGCACCACAATCCTGGTAGCCTGGGCGCGCAACATCTGGATGACTACAAGGCCACCGTCAAAGCCTATTCGGCCCTGTTCGGAGCGCCCCCAAAAGGGATCTGGAGACAAAAAGGCAGGCTTGGAACTTTTCTGATGTTGATCTTCTTGGCGGTGTTCATTGGCATCGGCGGTAGCTCCATCGTGCAAAGTGACAATCTACTATTTGGAGTTCTTTGGCTGACTGTACCGGTCGTTTGTTTTGTGATCGCCCTCAACAGCCTGACGTCGACAAGTGAACTCACGCTGATATTTGAAAGCGGCGACCCGTTTGCCGACGACGATGCAGGTGATTGTGGTTCGGGCGATGGGGGTGGTTGCGGCGATTGAGCCGTAAGTCGTGCATGCTGGTTACGGTTGCTCAGGGTCGTAGCACGCTCAAAGAATGACAAACTCGCCCTTGATCGGTTTAACCTAAAATCCCGATCCGATCCGCGAGGCCGCAAATCATGCGCAGAACGACCAGCGCAAGATTGACAAAAAATCTCAAATAGCAAACCTGCAACGATGCGATCCCAGCCAATTGATACAGCCGGGCCGATAGCGGGTGATGAAAATCGTGTGCCAGGTGCGACACGCCGCGTCAGCCTGAAAATGGAAGAAACACGCAGATTTATGGAAGAACTAAGGAGGATTTTCCAGTTAGGTTTTGGTGGAGTCTAGGGGAAACGCCGCCGAACGCCTAATGCACTGATAGCAAACACTATTGTAGTGTGTTGGTTTGCAGTGTGTCTCACCATAGTGTCACACCTAGAAGTGCACAACCTGTTGCGTTGAACTGTGTATGTCCAAACACACAACAGACCACTGTCTCCTATTGGTGCGGAAGGTTGCGGCCGGCCTGCATTTGCTGAACATCGTCGGGCCAAGTGGAGCGTATGTAGGCCAGCACTTCCCATATGTCTTCGTCAGCCAGGGTGCCTTCAAAGCCGGGCATGCCACTGTTGAAGTCTTTAATACCGCGTGCTGCCAATGCGTCTGCACCGCCCAGTTTGGTGTACTCGAACAGTAGCTGGTTATCATGGTGCCATGTGTGCCCAGTCACGTCATGTGGGGGTGCAGGCAAAACTCCGTCATCGTTGGGTGTCTGCCAGTTGGGTTGACCTTCCAGATTTACTCCGTGGCATGAGGCACAGTGTTCGGCATAGAGTTCCTGCCCATTTGCTAAGTCGCTGTCCATCAATTCATGATCTGCAGCGATGCTTGTACCAATGCTGCAAATAGCCAATGCACATAGGTGTCTGTTCATCTCTACCTCCCTCAATTCGGAAGCGTTAGTACGCTCGTGAGTGTCGCCGTTATCGCCAGCACCACCAATACGATTATTGCTTCAACCTCGATGGATCGGGCGAGGTGTCGCGCTGCCTTAGCCTCTCCACGTTGCATAGCCGGAACAAATCGGAGCTTGTTTGCAGCGGCGAGGATCATCAGCAACGCCACAAGAAACACTTTGAGCAACAGAGCCCGCCCGTAGCCAGTAAACAAGAGCCCTTGGAGATTGCCGACAAGTAACCAAGCAATCCATAGGCCCGCACCGATTAAAGTCGGCACAACCAATGCAGCAGTTTGCCCAAACCTATGACCCAGTTCAGCAGCATCTGTCAGGTGTTCAGGCATGAGAGCCATACTCCGCAGCGGGCTAAAGATGCCCACCCAGAAGGCTACACATAGCAGGTGCAACAGGAGCAAGAGTTGAACGCCAATACTCTCTAGTTCGGGCACGTGCCCGATCTGTGCAAAGGACCACAATGCCACTGTTCCACCCAACAGTGCGATCCGTAGACCAACGTGAGGAACAGACAGTCCCACAAGGATCAACACTGCGCCTACAAGGCGATAAACAAGGACGTCACCCACGGATGTCTGCCAGAGTAGGCCAAGCATCTCTGGATCGACCATGCCGTCAACTCCGCCTGTTAAGGCGGCTCCACGGAGCATGAAGCCAATTACTGTTGCGGCGAGAGCAAGGCACGCTAAGGCCCTAGCTTGGCGCTTCATTACTCGGTGTATCGGTGCGACAAAGCCGGAATAGAAGCAGCTAACAATCATAAGCCCGGTGGAGCCCGCAAAGCCGATGTAGAGCCCCAGCTTTGCGAAGACTGCGGCAATACCCCAAATATCTGGCATGCTCATTCCACGGTAAAGGAAAACTCGCCCTGCATCGCATGGCCGTCTTCACCTAAGCCTCGCCATTCAATGACATAGGTGCCCGTTCCATTGCTCGGCAGTGGGATCGTGAACTCCTGACCAAAACTTGTCTGCTCGCCCAAATCTAGGCTTACTGCCGAATGCTCTTCATGGGCCATCTCTATCCGTGTCAGCCGGATGTCCTTAGAGAAGTTGAGACCAATTTCAGCGGGCACAGTGGTTATTGTGGCTCCATCGGGAGGGGCTGTTTCTTCGACCTTGGAATGCGCCAGCACGCCGCTGGGAAGAGCAACCATGAGTGCGAGCGTTATGATCTTTTTCATGGTCCTGTCCTCAATTTATCCCGTTGGCACGTTGAATTTCACGAATGTACGCGATCACCATAGCAACGTCACCTCGCGTCAGACCTTCTACTGGTGGCATGTCTCCAAACTGCCAATGGTGGCTTCTTACACCTTGTGAAACCGCCCGCTGAAAGGCTTCATCGGCATGGTGGCTGGGTTCGTATATTTTGTGGATCAGAGGCGGTCCTGCGCCTTCTACACCGACCGCATTGACGCCGTGGCAGGAGGCGCAGGAGACCTCAAAGACACGCTGGCCGATTGCGGCATTACCCTCTATGGGCGGCATCTGAATTGCGACCATAGCATCGCCTTCAAGTGTCCCTTGTGGTGCGGCCTCTTCGATTGAACTAGGGCGAAGACTTAGGAAAGCGGCGATAGCTGCGACAGCGCATAAGCCGATTAGTAAGTGACTTTTTTTCATGTGTTGATCCTGACATTTTGGAAGCTGGTAGTGCTGCGGCACATCGCGAAAAGCCGCACGTGCTGATCGCTTGCGTCCGCAAGGATTTACGCTGCTTCAAAGGTCAGGGGGCCTGTAAAGGCTATCTGGTTCATTCAGTTTGGCTTGCGCTTCAATCTGGAACTCTGGGTCATTATCACTTTGACCCTGCGCGGCTTCGCAGTTCTGGAGGAGCAATACGACTGCTTGGCAGATAAAGGGATTGCATTCTTCGGTTCCAGAACTCTCCTGGTCATGATGATGACTGAGAGCCGAGATGTCCCCGCTGCTCTTCGCCACTGCTGAGTGTTCAGCAGGTCGCATATGGTCCTCGCAGTGAAGGCCGACGCAACCGTTTGATAGCGCGTGAGCAACGCCGCCAAGGCTGGTCAGGATGACCAGAACGCCAACAAATAGCACAAGTGAATATCGCCGGATGACCATGGCGCTGGACGCTACTGCACGGGAGCGCCCGTGACAACGCCATACAGTTAATCTACCGATAGAAGGTCTCTCACTTGTGGTCCCCAGTGTATTGAACAAATTAGTGTCGGTAGTGCTGTTATGTACCCGGTGCAATCTCTCAGGCTTGGTTATGAGACTGCATGCACTAGTGTGTCTTCGACTGCAGGACTTAACCGGGCACAGTTATAAAATATTTAAAAACAAATAGATAAGCCAATATCCGGCGCTTTGTATACACACAGCACAGCAAACTATCGGTTAACTAGGCTAACCCTATTTGGAAAATAACAGGTGATTTGCACTGCATATAATACCTAGCAGAATACTAAGCTGTATTATTAACAGCATATGTATATACATCTATAGTGATATAATTTAGCAGCTATCCAGAGCCATGATATGTATATACAGATTATATACTATTTGAATGAGTTAAGATGATTAACTGAGTATGTAATATAAGTACATACTAAGTATATACCAATCCGGCATTGGTTCACATCTTGTATTGATCCTAATTATAAACCAGCGGGGCAGACAGATCAGGTGACTGACACAATTCGCATTCAATCAACTGCATCTATCTGCCGTTTTATTGCTCAATTGACGGAGGGCTTTACCAGTTTCAGCACAAATGCACGCATGATTGCAAAGAAGATAGATGACCCGGCACCAGCGTACGTCTGTTCAGGTTCAGATTGGCACCTGTCCAGCCCACCAATATCTAAGGTAGTAGCGGTCAGTTTTGGTCTGCATTGAGTATCCGGTACACCGATGCGCGGCTGATACCGAGGTCTTGAGCGATCTTGGTAGCGCCGATGCCTTCACCTGCCAGAACAAGCACCTCGTCCGACTTTGCCAAAGCGGTTGGTTTGCGCCCTTTGTACTTTCCGGCAGCTTTGGCCTTGGCAATTCCTTCACGCTGACGTTCCAGCATAATCTCACGCTCAAATTCGGCCACGCTTCCCAACAGGTTCAACATCAGCTTGCCTTGGGCAGCGGAAGTGTCGAGACTTAACCCCAATATCGTTAGGTGCGCCCCAACGGCGTCAAGCTGACTGCGGATTTCCATCAGGTGGGCCATAGAGCGCGCCAGACGGTCCAGTTTGGTGACGACTAGGTGATCACCCTCTCGGATGAAGTTAAGCGCCTCTGTGAGCTTCTCACGCGCTCTCACATCCACTGAGGATACCTGTTCGGTGAATACCTTCTCGCAACCGGCCTCCTCAAGTTCCCGTAGTTGTGCATCAAGCCCAGCCGTTTGATCCAAAGTGGAAGTCCTAGCATAGCCAACAAGCATGATCTGATCCGTCTCGCAAAGTCTAAGATATTGAGATGCATACCGTCTCAAAAGGCAAAGTCAACATCTGTGAGACAGAATTTGAGTGTGCGCCAGTTGTGTCGCTGGGGCAGGGCCTTGTGAAACAGCAATACTAAACAAAAGGGCCAGGACGTATGCTGACTACCCCATGGGGGAACTCAGCCTGTCCAGAACTATAGATACGAGCTCGAAAAAATTCGCCAAAAAATCACAGTAAGTTCGGCCTAAGCAGCGGACATTGAAGCTGTATGCCGCGAATAACCGCCCTGAGCCCATCCCGCCCGATGCCGCACATCGCACCCATGCCCGCTTTCCGGGCCGGTGCACTGGCAGTCAACTTCTATGAATTTGTCAGAGTTTCCACTCGAACCCAACGGCTTTTTCGGACACCCCCCAGAGGCGCGACATGACAACCTTGTCATGGGCGTGAGCGTTTAGTGTCCCTTTGCCGACCGGACCGACCGCTTCCATGCGGCCCGTCGGACCGTAGAGGGCGCGCTGCTCCGTCAATGCCCCTTCGGTAGCGCACATGACTTCGGGGTATGAGCCTTGTTCTGCGGTCTGGACCATCGGCGTTTTGGTCATCAGCCACCAGATGAAACGCATCGTGCGGCTGCCGCTTGTTGTGATCAGAGACGTCGCCGATGAGCCGGGATGGCAGACGAAGACTTCAACATCTTTGCGCCCCACAGCGGCCAGACGTTCCTGCAATGCGTAGGCAAACATCATCTGCGCCAGTTTGCTTTGCGAATATGCGGTATTAGCGCCATAACCCTCATTCCAATTCATATCGTCGAATTTGATGGTCTTGAACCCAAGGTTGTAGCCAAGGCTCGCGACGACCACGATCCGGCCTTTGCTTTCCGCGATGCGATCAAAAAGCAGGCCATTCAGTAGAAAATGTCCGTAGTGGTTGGTGCCAAGTTGACTTTCGAACCCGTCGACGGTCAGCTTGCGCGTCGGCACCTGCGCGATGGCCGCGTTGTTGATCAGTGCGTCGATGCGGGGCACAGTCTTCAGGACCTCTTTGGCCGCCTCGCGCACGCTGGCCAGAACAGACAGGTCCATGCGGATGAAGCTAACATCAGCTTTCGCACCGAGTTCCTGTTTTAGGTCCGCGATTGCCGCCTCAGATTTCTCGGCTGAGCGGTTCAGCATCACCACCTTAGCGTTCTTCTTCAGGAGAATGCGCGCGGCTTGAAAGCCTGCGCCCGCGTTAGCGCCAGTTATGATGTAGGTCTTACCATACTGGTCGCCGAGGCGCGCGGGTGTCCAACCTTTGGGTCCGAATGTCGTATCTACCATTTTCTGTCTCCTGCCAGCCCAAACCGGCGGATTGAAGTGCTGTTGTTTGAAAGCATAGATAGAACCTGACTTGGCACGCAAACAGACGATATCCTCTCGATTACTTGCCCAATCGTTTCAACTCCATTGCAAAGATGAAAGTCCTCTGCCAGCTAGAGTGCATGAGCAGAGCACAGATCAAAAACCTTATCGAGCGCCGTCTGCCAGAGGCAGGCCTCGTCGATACCGTGTTGAAAGGCGTTCAGCTTTTCCGGGTGACCGAGGCTGTGCCCTGCATGCCTGCTGTCTACCAGCCAACGGTGGTGGCTATTCTCAGTGGCACCAAGGAAGCTGTTCTTGACGGTGAGCACCATGTCTATGGCAGCGACAAATACCTGCTGTGCCCCATGACGTTACCAGTGGAGGCGGGCACGCCAAAGGCGTCCGAAGAAGATCCTCTGCTCGGTGTGGTGATTGCGCTGGAGCCACGGATGATGCGGGAGCTTACAATGGAAATTGAGACTGCCGCTGCTGGCAACAAACAATCGCGGGATTGCGCGCCATCGGCTTTAGCTTTGGCGTCCTGGGATGTTGGTTTCACGCAGGCTCTGCTGCGGCTTATCGAGTTGCTCGACAATCCGGTTGATCTGGAGGTGCTCGGACAGGGGCGTATGCGAGAGTTTTGTTACGCGGTGCTCATGGGCGAGGCCGGGGCCGCCGCAAGGAGGGCCTTTGGCGTCGGCAACGAAATTGCGCGCATCATCGACTACCTCTCGAACCACCAGAACAAGCAGGTCACTATCGACGACATGGCCAACCATGTCGGCATGAGCCGCGCGGTACTCCATTGGCGGTTCAAAGAAGCCACGACAATGTCCCCGATACAGTTCGTGAAATCCATGCGTCTGAACTACGCCGCCATGAAAATCGCGGAAGGGAAGACCGTGTCGGAGGCGGCGGGGGATGTAGGCTACCAAAGCTCCTCTCAGTTTAGCCGCGATTTCAAAAGGATGTACGGCCAATCGCCCCGGCAATGGAGCAACGCGGTGCAGGTGCCAGAATGATTGACCTAAAGTGCACCCGATAGCTCAATTCTGGCGAATGTTCGATTTGAGTGGTGCAAAAGTCACTGGGCGTGCAGCACCGAATGACGGGTTTGTCCGCAGAGCTGTCATTCAGCCCGCCTTCAACCAACGTCCGCTTTGAAGAAAGTAAGAAAACAAAGCGAGAGGCGGGTGCCCGGCAACTCCTTACGCTAGGCCCTCTCGGCTCCACCGAGCCTTTATCTGGCAGGGGTTATGCTTGTTCTCGGCGTCCTGATGAGCCCGTGCATGACAGCTTGGGCATAGTGCAATCGCGATGAAAGTTTTCTTGCCCGTTGAGATGTCGGAGCAAAGTTCCTCACCGCAGATCTCGAGCAACTCCCCGCGCCACATTAACTCTTTGGTGGTGATGCCACATTGCTGGCACTGCGCCTCTTCAAGAGCACACCTGACTTCCTCAACCGAGACTATCCGTTGATAGTTGCATGCAGTATCGGCCATTTTCCTACCCCGCGAAATCGTTGACAACTCAACCCTGTACAATGGACCTGCTCTGGCCTCACCCAGTATTCGCCTTGGGAGACTCAGGCTAACGCAGGTGTCGGGCGCATACAAGCCAGCGGGCATTACTCACTCCTGCCCCCCAGAAAACCGAGCAACCTCCTGCATCTAAATAAAGAAGCAACTGCAGGAGTTTGATCCATGAAGTACCTGTCTGCCCTCGGCGTTCTCGTCGGGGGTTTTCTTTTGCACCCACCGCCCAAGGCTGTCCTGACGACGATGATCTGGGTGGTCTCTCGGTCCCACCCCGCTGTCTCAGCTCTGGTTCTGCTGGCGGTCCTCTGGACGTGGAAGTCCGACAATGACTGAGCTGGAGCTGAACCCCGGTGACGTCGTGGTCGTTCGCGCCGTTGATGATGTCCCTGAGCATCTGTTCCGCGTGGAAGAGGTATTCGAAGACTGCGTGACCGGCTTTGCTGTAACCGGCCCTCTGGCTGGGTCCTACGGCGAACCGGCTCTCGAGATGATCGTCAGACTCGTCTCAACCAACTGATCCCATCCCACATTCCAAATCTGAAAGGAGGAGACCATGTCTGCTCACATTCGCTATGCCTATCTGAAAGGCCATACGTGGTTGTTCAGACGTAACTATCCCGTTGACGTGGCTCTCGCGCTGGGCGCTCGGGCGCTGAAGCAGAGCCTCAAGACCAGTGACCGCAACACTGCCCGCGTCCGAGCCGCTGAGGTCAATGCCCGGTTCGAAACGCTGGTTGAACAGGTTCGATCCCAAGCTGAAGAAGCTCTGTCTGCCCCCGAGAGCACCGCTGAAGCTCCTGATTGGGTCGACCAGCCAGAGTCGTCTCTCGTCCGTCTCCGGGCCACTCTGGAGGACTCTGGATGCAATCTGGAGCGGTCTAAGTTCGCCAGACCAACAGCACCGGTGAAGGTGCCAGTTCGAGACCTGAGCCGGGCCTATCTGAACAAGCGGAGTAACGAGCTACGACCCAGCGGGTTCAAATCGGTCCGATATTCAGTCGGGTTATTCGCTAGTCGATACGGTGACCAATCGGTTTGCAGCCTGACCAGAGTGGAAGGGCGAGAGTTCCTGTCCGCAATTGCCCAACTGTCCCCGATGATCGGCAAGTCGGAGCGGACCCGTGGGCTGACCCTGGACCAACTGGTTGCGTACTCGTCCCGGGGGTCGGTGACAATAACCGCCAGAACCCAGCGGCGGATCTGGTCTCAGGTCAATCACTTCCTCGACTGGGTGGTCTATGAGGGGCATCTGGAACAGAACCCCTTTCGAACCGTTCTCTTCGATCGCAAGGTAAGCCCTCAACCTTATGCCGTTCCGACCGACGATGAAGTCGTGCGATTGCTAGGAGCCAACGACCGGGAGTTACATCCTGTTCTGCTGACCTGTCTGCTGTCAGGAATGCGAGTAGGGGAAGCGGTCGGGCTGCTCCGGGAAGACCTCGTGACCAAGGGCAACCTCGGGTGCTTCGTTCATGTCAGACCAAACGAACTGCGACTGCTGAAGACCGACGCTGCGGAGAGACTGGTTCCGGTTCATCCGGTGCTGGATGAGACCTTCCGGCAACTTCCGTCGTCTGGCCCTCTGTTTCCTGATCTGACCGTAGCGCATGTCACCAAGGGGTTCGCGAGACTGAGACATAGGCTGGACTTGGAGCGACCGGGTCTGGTGTTTCACTCGACTCGAAAGTGGTTTGTGACCCAGTGCGAACGAACAGGTGTTCCCGAACATTTCACGGCCTCTCTGGTTGGTCACCAATCTGCACGGTCGGAGAACGGGATCACCTACGGGATTTATTCGGCTGGCATCAGCGACGAGCAGCGGCGGTCGATCGTTGACCAGATCCAACTGCCGACATGACCTTCCCCGACATTGATGCGTTCGAGGAGCGAGCTGCTATCGCTGAGTTCGATGGCGGGTGCACCCGTAAAGCTGCGGAAGATCTGGCTGCTCGTGCTCAGGGGTTTCGTGATGCGGAATCCTACTGGCAATTGCTGGCTGACTACGTCGTCAACCGAAGACCACCCTGACAACTATCCCTCGGCGGCCCTTAGCGGGTTGCCGGGGGATCTGCGCTTTGTTTTCTTTTTTGTCAAAGTGGACATTCGCTTCAAGTTAAACGAACGACTGCTTTGCGGGACAAAACAGTCTTTCGCTGCGACTAGAGCAATGTCCGCTCATAGATTAGTGATCGTGGTGACAGAGTTTATGATCGGCAAGAGACGCGAGTACATAGCAGTTCTCTGACACACCCTCGTCATCACAGCCCTTCGAAATCCGAACCAGCTCTTTTTCAAGAGCCCGTAGTCGTTTGATCTTTGCTCTTACTTCGGAAAGTTGTGAGACGGCGATGTCCGTCGCAGCTTGGCATGAACGATCCGGGTGGCCTTGGAGCACAATCAATTCGGAGATCGCTTCAATCGAGAAACCAAGATCACGTGCATGCTTGATGAAACTGAGACGCTCCAGCCCTGCCATATCATAGCGCCGTTGGTTGCCTTCGGTGCGTTCTGGTGCGGTAAGCAGGCCCATTTCCTCATAGTAGCGGATAGTCGTAACTTTGACCTTCGTGCGCTTGGAAAGCTCCCCGATAGAAAACATGAAAATACCTCTTGAACCTCTAGTAACTAGAGACACTACACTATGGTCACGACAGATACAAAAGGGCTTCCCAATGTCAGCATGTTGCGGACACAACGCCAAATTCGACGGCGTATCAGACGACTACAAAAGGCGGCTGTGGATTGTCATTGCTCTGAACGCGGCGATGTTCGTCGTCGAGATGACGGCCGGTCACTACGCAAAGTCTCAGGCGCTTCAGGCCGACGCTCTAGACTTACTTGGGGATGCTTTGACCTATGGTATCTCGCTCGCAGTGATCGGGGCTTCAATCCGTGCGCGCACCAATGCGGCTCTGGCCAAAGGGGTGAGCTTGCTGCTGATGGGTCTTTGGGTGTTCGGATCGACCGTGTACCGGGTGTTCTATGTCGGAGTGCCGGAGGCCGAGATCATGGGCATCGTTGGCTTTTTCGCCCTTATGACCAATCTCGCAAGTGTTCTCTTGCTCGTTCGTTACAAGGACGGCGATGCAAATGTGCGCTCTGTCTGGCTATGTTCGCGTAATGACGCCATTGGCAATGTGGCCGTTATGTTCGCGGCATTGGGCGTCTGGGGCACAGCTAGCGGTTGGCCTGACCTGATTGTTGCGGCGGTCATGGCAACGCTGTTTCTTTCCTCTGCTTTCCAGATCGTGCGCCAAGCGCTCGCCGAGCGCCGGGAAGTTGGCGAACATCAGCATGTTTGACGTGGGTCATGACCTTTGATCTCGAATGATGCGAATTTGACTCAATTGAGTTGGAAATACAAAGGACTCTCACTATGGACCTGAAACGCCGCCAAGTACTGACTTACGCCGCTGGCTTTGCCAGCACAGTACCATTTGCCGCGTTTGCGCAAGACACGCCTTCCATCCATGTTCTCAAGGATCCGAACTGCGGCTGTTGCCAGGTTTGGATCGACATCCTACGGCAAGAAGGCTTTCGCGTTACCGAGGAGCGCAGCTTTGGAACACAGCTTGTCCGCCACAAATTGGACAACGGCATTCCCGAAGAAATGATGTCCTGCCACACAGGCGAGATCGATGGCTATATGATCGAGGGGCATGTGCCGGTTGCCGACATTCGTCGTCTGCTGGAGGAGCAACCCAATGCTGTTGGACTTGCTGTTCCTGGCATGCCCTACGGTTCCCCTGGGATGGGGCCGGAAGATCGTCGTGAGGCCTACGACGTGTTTTTGATCCTCAAGGACGGTAGCACCGAGGTGTTCAACAGTTACGAAGCGGCCTGAGGCGACGTTCATCGAGCGGAAACAGTAAGGAGGAGAAGATGACGAAGCTTGGATTACGCACTCTTGCCTTGAGCGTTCTGTCTATCACCATTGCTACAGTGGGTTGCGCACAACAACAACGAGGAGATTGGTGGGGTCACGGGCCAATGGGATCTAACCACATGAGGTCTGAGCACATGCGTGGTTGGGGGCACGGCAATATGGGGCCTGGCCAGCAGCAGCGCATGCAACGACATTGGACGTATATGAACGAGGACGTGCCCGCAGCTTACCGCGGGGCGCGGAGCACCATTCGTGCAACGCCCGAGAACGTTTCAGAGGGCAAGACGCTATACACGGAAAACTGCGCAAGCTGTCATGGAGCTAAGGGCTTGGGCGATGGTGAAGCCGGACGTTCGCTCGTGCCCTCTCCCGCTCTCCTACGGTGGTTCGTTCAGATGCCGATGTCGGGGGACGAGTACCTTCTTTGGGCAATCTCCGAGGGCGGCGAACGCTTCGGAACAGACATGCCAGCCTTCAAGGAAGCGCTGAGCCAAGAAGACATTTGGAAGATCATCGTTTACATGCGTGCGGAGTTCCCTTGATCTGTCGTCAATCCGCTGTTTTTTGGTGAGTGTTTTTGCTGTCGATACTGTGACGACAATTCGCAGCAGGCATAAAGCTGACAATGCACCGTTCCAGTAAGTTTAGCGGAAGCAGACATATATGTAAGTGGCAGCACGAGCAGGTTAGGGCTCGAAGCAGAAATTCGTCGTAGGTCCCTCGAACGACCACTATGCGGACAATACTGTCACTCGCCTGTTGAGGGTGGATGACTACAGGGCAGCCCGAAGCGGACCTTCGCAACCAAGCTTTGCTAACTCCGAAATACACAACGAAACGGCCAGTTGCAGAGGTTGTATCGGCGGTGGCAACCAACCATTCATGTCGTCGACTAACCTGTTCAACGTCGCACTACAACTTCTCCGAACTGATCCCACGAGGACCTAATCTTCGAAGCGTTCATTTGGCTCGACCACATTTACTTGCTTCGGAACTTGGTCGGTGTCATTCCGGTCTGACCTCGGAAAAAGCGAGTGAAATGGGACTTGTCAGAATAGCCGAGCATCAGTCCGATCTCTGCAATTGTCATCTGGTTTTGTTTGAGGTGCTCCTTGGCGAAATCGATACGCAGCCGTTTGATTTCGCGCGGTAGCGTTGTGCCTTGTTTTTGAAGCGCTTTCAGAAACCGTTCCGGTTGTATTCCCAGCATTCCAGCCACCATCTCTGGTCCCAAATCGGTTTCATCCAGTTTGTCGCGTAAGACAGATCGCAAAGCTGCCACCACGGTTACTTCTTCATCTTGTCGAAGTGATGCTATGGGCTTGGCAGAACCCTCAGAGACGTGGTGCAAAAACAACCATTCCACAGGAAAACTAATTTGCATTCCGGGATCAGTCCCAAGGCCAACCTCGATCCCTTTGTAGTCGATAGGCAGCCCATTGATGTATCTGCTTTCCCATCGCACACGGGAAGAGTCCCAGGACTCTCCGACGACGGTCTGCAATAGGCGTACATAGATTGCGGCACCAAAACCGGTCACCTGAATGGGTGGGACGGTTGGTTCCTGTTGCCTCTCGATACGATAAGTCGCTTTGTCTGCTTCAATGACAAGGCTGTGCCGCACAGAATTGGACTCCTGCGGCACGAGCTCAACAAAGCGGGTAAAAAACTCGAACAGCGTTTTTGTAGATTGCAAGGCTTGAGCGAAGGGCGGCCATCCTTGTAGGTCAAACGCTTCCCCTACATTCAGTCCTAGGTATCGATCCCCTGATACTTCTGAGAAAGCATTTACCAAGCCGTAAACCAACTCGGAGTGAACGAACACGGATGGGTTAGTCATCAGTTCAGCTTTCAAGCCGACCTGATCCAATGCTGGTTGCGGATTGATCTTACGTTCGGTGAGATATTGCAGAAAGGGAGCGGCTAAAGAGAGGCGAACAAAGCCCTCGCTATGCTCTCGGGAGGTGGAGTTGAAAGGCAAGCTCATAACCCTTGTTGGATTAGCTTTAAGAAGTGGCCATTTTTGCAGTCACATTCGTACATCCTAATTCAAAAGGGGCAACCGAGCCAATGAATTCCAGACTATAGTTGGCAAAACATGAATATGAAGGGAGTACTTATGTCCGGCTTACGAATGTCTCTTTGCTCGACGGCAATTGTCGCGGCAGTTCTTTCTTTTTCGGCGACCGCGCAGGCTCAGGATCAAGAAGAACCCCAAACGCTGTTTACCAACGTGCATGTCTTCGACGGTGTGAATGAGCAACGCATTGAAAATGCCAGTGTTCTGGTCGAGGGCAATCTGATCAAGTCCGTCTCAACCGATGCCATTGATGCGCCGAGCGCGACGGTTATCGACGGCGGTGGGCGCACTCTGACACCGGGCTTTATAGAGAATCACGCGCACCTGATGCTCATGGGGCCATCGATTGCCGAGATGGAAACCAACTCGACCTGGGAGGATTTCGCCATCCACGGGACCCGGATGGCCGAAATGTACCTGATGCAGGGTTTCACGACCGTTCGCGATGCCGGGGGCGCTGGCGGCGGGCTGCGGCGCGCAATTGACGCCGGCCAGATCGTCGGCCCCCGCTTTTATCCTTCCGGGGCATTTCTCGGAACACGTGGTGGTCACGCCGATTTCGCATCCTTCACATCTCCGCCGGGTGGGGTGACCAACTTTGGGACTCTGAATATGGCCCAACAGGTCAACGGTGTTGACGAAATTTACATGTATGGCCGCAACAACCTGCGCATGGGTGCCACGCAATTGAAGTTCATGCAATCAGGTGGGGTGATTTCGGCATTCGATCCATGGCAGTTGCTCGCCGGTTCGAAAGAAGAGATCGAGGCCGCTGTTCAGGTTGCCAACGAGTACGGCACCTATGTCATGGCACATTCCTACCGCAAAGAAGCGATCATCAATGCCCTGAATGCAGGGGTCAGAACCATTGAACACGGATTTCACTTTGACTGCGAGATTTCTGCTTTGATGAAAGAAAAAGGAGCGTACATCACGACGAACATCACAGCATTTGATCCAGGCCTACTTGATGTTCCTTCCGTGAAAAACAACCCCAACAGTTTGAGGAAGGCCAAATCGGCCTCGGCGACCTTCGAAGCCTACATTCCAAGTATGAAGGAATGCCCGGCGCCGCGCGGTTTCCAAACCGATTGCGTCGGCTCGGTCGAAGCGTGCAACATCCAGATCGCCTACGAGAAACATCTGAATAACCATTTCTTCGGCCCCTATGCGTCGATGGTAACCCTAACTTCGGTAGGTGGCGAGATCGCGGCACTTAGCGGTGATTTCATGAACCCCTATCCGGAAGGCAAACTGGGTGTGATCGAAGAAGGCGCCTATGCCGACATCCTGCTGATAGACGGCAACCCCCTCGAAGACTTCTCTGTCGTTGGAACAGGCGATCAGTGGTTCGGTGCGGACCCGAGGCCGGACAGCCCGGAAACAATCCGCCTGATCATGAAGGACGGTGTGATCTACAAAAACACACTGGATTGACCAGATAAAGCAGCCGGAGAGCATTCATGCGAAATTGGTTTTGCTCCGCAGTATTCGCAGGGTTGGTTTTGTGCGGTTATGATGCTGCGGCGACGCCTGGAACCGCGTTGGACTGGGCAGATCTGCCAGATCCGTCTGCGCAGGTCTTTGATGACCCCTATCGTGAACTCAGCCCCGAACAGTTCGACGATGTTCTTTTCGTTGTGCGTATACGCGGCAGGTTGCAGCAGGAGGTTGGCAGCGCCGAAGAACGGCAGAAATGGCAATTGCTTTTAGCAGAGACCGAAGACGCCTTGGTGTCAGACGGAATTGACGTCGACTGGTTACTCGATCAGCGCGAGGTTGTGACTGAACGTCGAAGAAAGGCTGGAACGAGCGGAAACCCGCAATTCGACGGCAGAACAATCACACTCGCGGGCTTTGCCATTCCTGCTCCAAGCGATCCGGACGGCCGGCCTGTGGCGTATTTGGTGCCAGAAAGAGGGATGTGCAGCCACATGCCTCCACCTCCGCCTAACCAGATGATCCGTGTGCGGTTGAACGGGGACTGGGCGCCTAGCTATTTCCACGAACCCGTTCGGCTGACAGGCACGCTGACTATCGATCCTTCCGTTCATAATATGATGGTTGTGGATGGCCTCATGCCTATGAATGCGACTTTCCAGCTAGAGGCGGAACGTGTCGAAACTCTGGAAACCGAGGCAGACAGGTTGGAATGGAAGCAGCGTGCTGCTGATCGCATCCGCGCGGCAGGAAATCGCAAGACCGGTGGGGCACAGGCGTCAAAATGATAAGACTTCTGGTTGCCGCATTGAGCATTGCATTTGCTGGCGCAGCGTCGGCTCAGGGACTATCCGGGCCATCTTCAGTCGAAGCCGATCTTGCGCCCGGAGACGGGCTCACCGATCCGCAATATCGTTCCGATTTTCCACGCAACATCGCACCGGGTTGGTTTCAGTGGAAAGACCGACTGGCTGAGGGTGGTTTTCGGTTCAACATTGACTACCTGGCATTGGGCCAAACCACGGATGCTGATCTGGGAACCGGCGAAGCAGCCAGCGGAATTGCGCGGTTCTACGGCAGTTGGCAGGCAACTGAACGGGGGTCTCTGACATTCAAGATCGAAGACAGGCACAGTTATACTGACGTTGCTCCGCAATTTCTCGGGCTGGATGGCGGAGCCCTTTCAATCACGGGAACAGCCTTCAATGACAACGGTTTGCTTCTGACCAATTTGTTCTGGACCCAAAGGGCTGAGAATGGGTCGTGGGCGCTGCAAGTCGGCCAGATTGATGTAACGGACTTTGTGGATATCTACGGGTTGGTAAGCCCCTACAGTGGTTTTCAAAACCTGTCTTTCAATACCAACCCGACAATCAACACGCCCAACCAAGGCCTTGGTATTGCCGGTGGGGTAAAGCTGAGCGAGAACCTCTACGCCGTTGCCAGCGTATCAGACGCAAACGCCGACCCGTCCGATCCAAACTTTGATGTGTTTAGCGACGGCAATCTCTTCAAGTCGCTCGAACTTGGGTACACGTCCGGCTTTGATCGCATCTACTTCGACAATATCCATCTGACCCTCTGGCATGCGGATGCGGCTGACGATGGCAGTCGAGCAGAAGATTACGGCGCAGCGTTTTCCGCCGCATGGTTTGTTGACAATAAATGGATGCCGTTCTTCCGTGCAGGGGCCTCGAAGGGAACCGCAGCGCTTTATGAACGGTCGATTTCTGCCGGTCTCGGTTACTATGGTCGCAACACCGATTTGGCCGGTCTGGGCCTAAACTGGGCCGAAGCAAGAGGCATAGATGGCGATCAGTTCACGCTTGAAGCTTTCTACCGCTTTTCAATCTCACCCGGACTGCAGATCACGCCATCGGTACAATTCATTTCCGACCCGCTTCTAAATCCCGATCAGGACCGGATTACCCTGTTCGGTCTAAGAACCCGGATCGTTTTCTAATGCGGGGTGAAGGCAGTCACTAAGGGGTGTGCCAAAGGGCAACTAAGAGAGATCAAGCGCGTGCCGGAATTTTCAACGCCGGTCGAATGAAGTTGGGAAGCAAAGGAACAATCTATGAAGATTGCATACGGAATTCTTGCAGCCTTAGCAGTTGTGTTTTTCATCCTTGGAGGCAGCGATGCCCATGCCAAAGACAACAAGGGTAAAAAGCCGAACAAGGGGGGCAAGAACGGTGATGTCAGCATTCAGATAGAAGACAAACCCGGCAAAGGCCCAAAAGCTGTACCACCTGGACAGATCAAGCGCTACACGCGCGGTGCCAAGCTCCCATCTGACCTGGAGTTCGAGGATATTGGGGACCTTTCCAAATGGAAGCTTGGGGAGCCGGGCAAAGGAAACCGCTACATTCTGGTCGATGACGAAGTCCTCGAAGTTACGAATGACCTGTCTACCGTGGTCGATGCCGTCGGCATCGTCGGTGATCTTCTAAATTAGGCGAAAGTACGATGTTTCAGGGCAAGAACTACCTCGTTTGCCCTGACGCTGGCCGGGGCGATCATTTGTGAACCCCGGCCCAAGTTCAAAACCCGGATCCGAGGCGCTACGATGATAAAGGCCCTTCTTGTTCTTTTTGCGCTTGCTACCTTTTCGTCAGCACGCGCCCTACTCGCTCAGGAAAACGGTGCAACTGAAGTCCCGCAAACAATACGCTTTGAGGGCTATGTATAGCCCAGTCGCGAAGCAGAACTGTCGCCTTTGGTGGACAATGTGGTCAACCGGACTTTGCAAAGTCTGCTTTCTGCGCAATGCTACAATTGGGGCATCGAGCAGCATCGGTCAAAGTGGGCTCTCACCAGTCGTTCGCTGCATCACGCCTTAACGTCCGCTCCGCCCCAACCCGCCAGCACCAGCAACCAGCCTTCAGCCCCCGGAACGACTCGTCAGCGGTCGTCTC
>NZ_JBXWLY010000021.1:0-54557 GCF_059609525.1 Ruegeria sp. YTSC325 | reverse complement strand
AAGCCGAAGCCGAAGCCGAAGCCGAAGCCGAAGCCGAAGCCGAAGCCGAAGCCGAAGCCGAAGCCGAAGCCGAAGCCAATCTTGAACGTTTCAAGGAGAACCTGTCCGAACGTCATTCGGAAAAGAAAGGTGGCTTTGTTCCGGCGTTGATCGGCGGTGCGATTGCAGCCGCAATCGGGTTCGCGGCGGGCAGTGCTGGTTTGTTCGACTCCGGCAGCTCGGACGCGTTGACCACGCTCGAGGCAAAGCTGACCGATCAAGCCAACCAAATCGACGCGCTCTCGAAATCTCTGTCCGATGGCTCGGACTTGGAAAGCAAGATTGCTGCTTTGACAGAACAGTTGGCTCCGATCACTTCGGATCTGGACGCCGTCCAATCCGGCCTTGATGGTTTGTCAGGACAGATCCAGCCTCTGGCTGATCGCTTGGCCGCGCTGGAAAGCGGCGCGCTGACCCAAGGAGCCACCCCCGAAACCACAGCCGCATTTGAAGCCGAGTTGAAAAAACTGCAGGACTCGCTGGCTGCCCAACGCGCCGAGGTTGAAAAGATGGTTGCGGAAGCTCAGGCTCTGGAAGCAAAAGCTTCGGATGAGGCTTTGGCCGCGACCAATGCAGCGATACTGTCTAAGCTCCACGGGCAGTTGGATGCAGGGCAACCCTATTCCGACCTTCTTTCCGAGCTGTCAGCTGGCGGGGTCGAAATCCCGGGCGCGCTGTCCACGGCGGCCGACAATGGAGTTGCGACGGTTTCGGCCCTGCGTGAGGATTTTGCGCCAGCCGCCCGCGCTGCTCTTGCCGACGCCCGAGAGGCGGAGAAAGGCACGGGGATCGTCGCGTTCCTCCAGCGCCAGACGGGTGCGCGTTCGGTAACACCGCAAGAGGGTGATGATCCGGATGCGATCTTGTCTCGTGCGCAAGCGGCGCTGTCCGCCGGTGATGTGGCTGGGGCTTTGAACGAACTGAAATCTCTGCCCGAGGCGGCCCGTGCTGCGCTGGCTGAATGGGAACAAGCGGCGCAGACACGGGTATCTGCCGTGGATGCCGCAGATGCGCTTGCTTCTGGCGCGAACTCGAACTGAAGGACCTGCCATGCTGTGGTCACTGATAAAAATCCTTGTATTTGTTGCCATTGTTGGCCTTCTGGCTATCGGTGCCGGGTTCCTGATGGAAACCAGCGGCGGTATTCAGATCACGGCAGGTGGCACGGAATACACTCTGGGGCCTTTGCAATCGGTTATTGCGCTGGGCGTGTTGGTCTTTGCGATCTGGCTGTTCTTCAAACTGCTGACCCTTCTGATCGCCACGCTGAAATTCCTAAATGGCGATGAAACCGCCCTGTCGCGCTATTTCGACCGCAGCCGTGAACAGCGCGGCTATCAGGCGCTGGCTGATGGGCTGATGGCACTGGCTTCGGGCGAGGGGCGCATTGCCATGTCCAAGGCCACCAAGGCCGAAAAACTGCTGAACAAGCCTGAACTAACCAATCTGCTGGTGGCACAGGCGGCCGAGATGAATGGTGACACCAAGAAAGCCTCGGACACCTATAAGAAACTGGTGACGAACAACGCCACCCGGTTTGTGGGCGTGCGTGGTATCTTGAAGCAGAAACTGGCCGAGGGTGATGACGATACCGCCCGGAAGCTGGCCGAAAAGGCGTTGGCGATCAAGCCGCGCCACGCCGAAACGCAGGATATTCTGCTGGGTTTGCAGACCAAGTCGCAGGATTGGACGGGCGCGCGTTCGACTCTGACGGCCAAGCTTAAGGCTGGTCATCTGCCGCGCGACGTGTTCAAACGCCGTGATGCAGTGCTGGCGCTGTCCGAAGCCAAGGGCATTCTGGACGAAGGCGCCACGGTCGAACAGCAAGAACACGCGATCGAGGCCAACCGCTTGTCGCCTGATCTGGTTCCTGCCGCTGCGATGGCCGCGCGGGCCTATATCGAAAAGGGCAAGCCGCGCGCCGCGACCAAGATCCTGAAAAAAGCGTGGGAGGTGCAGCCGCATCCCGATCTGGCCCATGCCTTTGCGGAAATCGCGCCGGATGAAACGCCGGATGCGCGGATCAAGCGGTTCACCGCCCTGACCCGTATCCACCCGGAAAACCCTGAAACGCGCCTGATCCTGGCCGAGTTGAACATCGTGGCCGAGGATTTCCCCGAAGCTCGCCGTGCGCTGGGCGATGTGGTAGAAAAACAGGCCGATGCCCGTGCCTATACGCTGATGGCGGCGATTGAACGGGGCGAGGGCGCCCCGGACGCGGTGGTGCAGGGATGGCTGGCCAAGGCGCTGAACGCGCCGCGCGGGCCGCAATGGGTCTGCGACAACTGCCATGATATCCAGCCCGAATGGGCTCCGGTCTGCCAGAACTGCCACAGCTTTGACACGCTGAGCTGGCAAACTCCGCAAACGCCCGAGATCGCCTCGGCGACCGGTGTTCACATGCTGCCCCTGATCGTTGGCGCGCTTGAAGACAAGGTCGAGCCGGAGGTTGAAGAGCCGGAAGAAGAAGTTGCGCCCGACGTGATCGAAATGGAGGCCGAACCCGTGCGCCCCGATGTCGAGCCTGCGATCGAAGAGAAGGTCTGAGGACTCGGATCAACGGACACTTTAGAACCTTGATGCCACTTACGTGTCGCTGGGCAAGTACGTCCAGCGATACTTTGGCGGGGTCGGTCCCTTGTTTCGGCCACCCTGCTGAGACTGTTCCCACGCATGTGCAAGAATGCCGACAGAACGGGACAGGCAAAACAGGCCGCGTGCCAGCGGCGCGTCAAAACCAAGCTCGGCATAGATCACCGCTGTGGCTCCGTCGATATTCATCGGAATGGGTTTGCCTTTACGCTGCGCCAATTCGCCTTCGATGTCGATCGCGACAGATTTGTAGCGCCCATCACAGGCACCTGCCTCAATCGCTTCGTCCACAAGGCTCATCAAACGTGGTGCGCGTGGATCCGCTGGGGTGTGAAAGCGGTGGCCGAATCCGGGCAGAATTTTCCCTTGCGCGGCAATCCAGTCATCCAGCGCCGGGCCAACGGCGGATGGGTGAGCATTGACAAACTGATACAAGGTCACCGCTTGCTCGCCAGCACCGCCGTGGATGTCCCCTAGCATGTTCACCGCGCTTGCCATGGCATTGTTGAGTGGCAGTCCACACGTTACTGCCATGCGGGCCGTAGCGATCGAAGGGGCTTGTGGCCCGTGATCCACGGCAGCAACTAAGGCGGCCTCGAACAATTTCAACTGTGCGGCGGATGGCCTGTCTCCGCGCACTATGAACCAGATCATTTCTGCGAAACCAAGGTTGCCGATAAGGTCCTGAATAGGTGTGCCCCGCAGGTCTATTCGTCCGGGTTCCATGTCGATGATGGATGTTGACCACCAGTCAGCGACATCGCTCATATGATCCCCTCCTTCGTCAACGCGTTTATTTCGTCACGGCTCAGACCAAGCTCAGACCAGATCACGGCATTATCTGCCCCCAAGTCCGGTGGGGCGGTCCGGGGCATTCTGCGTTGACCATCCATCACAACAGGGCTGCCGGTCAGTTTCAGCTCGTCGCTGTGGGACGGCAAAGATCCAATCAATCCGCGGCCTGTAAGCTGTTCGTCAGCCAACGCTTCGGGCACGGTCATCACCTGCCCGGTCGGAACGCCAATCGCGTTCAACTCGCGAACCCATTCCCGGGAGGGTCGGGTGCGCAGCGTGGCTTCAAGATCGTCCCTCAGGGTATGGCGGTTCCTCTTGCGATCTTCACGCGAGGCATAGTCAGGGTTACCCAGCAAATCTTCCCGTCCAAGATGTCGAGCAAGCGCCTGCCATTGTTCGTCACGATTGGCCGCGATGTTGATCGGGTTATCCGCAGTGGCAAAGGTTCCTGACGGGGCGGATGTGGTGTTTTCGTTGCCATGCGCTGCCGGTGTGACATCCCCGATCAGGTAGTTCGACACCACCCAGCCCATGGTGGAGATCACCGCCTCGGACATTGCGATATCCAGAAACGTGCCGCGTGGTCTGGCGTTCAGGGCCGCACTGATCGCAAAAGCGGCCGTTAGCCCCCCGACGGTATCGGCCAGCGGGTAGCCGACGCGATAGGGCGCTGTATCGGCTGCTCCGGTGATCGACATGACACCGCTGATACCCTGAACGATTTGGTCGTAGGCCGGGTCTTTTTTGCGAGGACCGTCCTGCCCAAAACCGCTGATTGCACAATAGATCAGGCTGGCATTTTCAGCGCGCAGAACGTCATAGCCAAGGCCAAGCCGGTCCATTACACCGGGCCGGAAATTTTCGACCAGCACGTCGGCGGTTTGAACCAGCTTCTTCAGCAAGTCTTTGCCCTTTGCTGGCTTCATATCCAGCGTGACGGATTTCTTATCCGCGTTCTGGGCGAGAAAACTGATGCCCATCCCGGCCTTGTTGCGGTCTGGGTCTGCGCCCAACACCCGAGCAAGGTCGCCGCCCTCAGGCCGTTCGACCTTGATCACCTCGGCCCCCATCAGGGCAAGCTGATAGCAGCAATACGGGCCCGCCAGAACATTCGTCAGGTCAAGAACTCGTATTCCTGCCAAAGGCTCAGTCGCCATCGGCGATACCGGCAGCCCGTGCCCGTGCGCGACGCGCGCGATAGCTGGGCAGCAGCACCAGCAGCGCGGCGATGACCAGCAGGCCCAGCGTCATGGGGCGTTCCCAGATAAACCCGATCCCGTCATAAAGCTGCATGGACCTCGCAAAGTTGTCTTCCATCATTCCGCCAAGGATGAACCCGATCAGCAGCGGGGCCAGCGGATAATCGGCAAACTTCAAAGCCGTGGCGCAGACGCCGAAACCCACAAGGATCAACAACTCCGTTGCATTGTTCTGCCCAATATAAGCGCCCATCAACGTAAAGAACAAAATGAACGGTATCAGGTAGTTGCGCGGAACGGATAGCACCTTTGCGATGTAAGGAATCAGCGGCAGGTTCAGGATCAACAGGACAAGGTTTCCGATAAACATGGACATGATCACAGCCCAGAAGATCTGAGGCTCATCCAGCATCAGACGCGGACCGGGTGTCACGTTCAGAGCAATCAGCGCGCCCAGCAGGATCGCCGTGGTGCCGGAACCTGGAATACCCAAAGTCAGCAGTGGAACGAATGATCCTGTGCAGGCCGCGTTGTTCGCTGTTTCCGGGGCTGCCAGACCCTTGATCGAGCCTTTGCCAAATTCTTCCTGTTCCTCTTTCGGAGCGATGTTGCGTTCAACAGCGTAGCCGAGGAAGCTGGCGATTGTCGCACCGGCGCCGGGAAGAACGCCGATGAAGAAACCTTGTACGGACTGCCGTCCCACAACTGGCGCAATTGCTTTGGCTTCTTCTTTGGTGATGCGCAGGTCCTTGATCTCACCATCATCACCTTTCAGATCTTTTGGCTTCAGGACCAGAAACAGCGCTTCGGGCAAGGCAAACATGGCCATGGCCAGCGTGATGAAGCCAAAGCCGGATTGCAGGTCCATGATTCCCATGGTGAACCGAGGCAGGTTGAACAACGCGCCTTCGCCGACAGTTGCCATGATCAGCCCTAGGACTGTCATGATGACGGCCTTGGCGACTTGCCCGCTTCCAGCAAAGGCTGCGATGGCTGAAAGACCGACAACCATAAGCGCGAAATACTCGGCCGAATGGAACAACAGCGCCACTGATGACAGGGCAGGGGCAAACACCATTAGAAGCACAGCACCCAGCGTGCCGCCGGCAAAACTGGCGATCGCAGCGATTGTCAGCGCCTTGCCTGCTTTGCCTTGTCGTGCCATCGGATAGCCATCGAAACTTGAAGCTACCGTGCCCGCGACACCTGGCGCGTTCAGCAGAATCGAGGATGTCGATCCTCCAAAGATCGCTCCGTAATACACCCCAGCCAAAAGGATCAGTGCGGCGGATGGGTCGCCCATCGAGATCGCAACCGGGATCATGATGGCGATGATCGACATCGGTCCAAGACCGGGCAACATCCCGATGAACGTGCCGATCAGGCACCCAGCGATAACCATCAGTAGGTTTTGGATTGAGAATGCCGTTTGCAGGCCGATCAGAAGTCCTTCAAGCATGTCAGCCTCCGAAAATGCCCGGCAGGGGGCGCATGTAAATGCCAAGAACTTCCTGAACCAGATACCAGACGGCCCCAGTAGCGATGAAGGCAACAGGCAGCATGATGTGCCACTTGCGCTCACCCAGAATGAAAGAGCCAAGGATCAGGAATGCCGATGTGGAAATCAGGAAACCGACAGGACGCAGGCACAAAGCGTAGATCACCATCAAAGCCAGCAGCATTAGCGCCTGATCCAGATGGTAATCACCCAGCCGGCGATAATCGATGTCGGCTTCCTTGATCTCGGACTTTTCAAAGCCCAGCAGGATAATTGTCGTCGTGACGATACCCAGAATGGACAGCACTTTGGGGAAGGTGCTTGGCCAGATGGGATTTCTTTGCATGAAGGGGGGAAGGCTACCGTCCATCGTGAACCAGGCGGCGTAGCCATATGTTAAACAAACACCCAGCAGAACGAGCGCGATCCAGCGATCCAACGCCATGATGCCCCCTCCTTTTTTGTTGTCTTTGGGGAAGGCAGAGCGGCGGTCCGCTCTGCCGATTTTCAGTTAGAGAAAGCCCAGCTTCTTCATCAGATCACCGATCTGCTGTTCCTGCTGCTCAAGGAACGTCTGGAAGTCAGCGCCCGAGTTGTGGATGTTGACCCATCCGTTGCGCGCCCGAACCTCTTCCCATTCAGGAGTGTCGTACATCTTGGCGATTGCGTCTTGATATGCCGCCAGCTTGTCTTCCGGTAGACCAGGTGCTGCGAAGAATCCGCGCCAGTTGACGAAGGTGGTATCAATACCCTGCTCCTTCATGGTCATCGCATCAGGAGCGGCGTCAACGCGTTCTTCCGATGTGACACCGATGATTTTGACTTCGCCCGCGTTCGACAGGTCAACAGCTTCCGAGAAACCCGTCGACAGAGCCGCGATTTCGCCGGACAGAAGCGCCGCCATGGCTTTGCCGCCTGCGTCATACGGAATGTACTTTACGCCCAGAGCGTCTTTGCCAGCTGCTTCCATGACCATGGCTGCAACCAAGTGATCCATGCCGCCCGGTACCGAGCCACCACCAATTGCTGTGGCCGAAGGATCTGCGTCAAAAGCTGCCAACAGATCGTCCATCGAGTTGATCGGGCTGTCTTTGCCTACGACGATCGCCGCATAGTCACCGATGGTGCCTGAAACCAGAGTCAGGTCGCGGAAGTTATGCGGGAAAACACCGGTCAGCGAACGGATTACGATGGGCGTTGAGTTCACCATCAATGTGCCGTGATTGCTGTCAGCGTTTTCAATCAGAAAGCCGATGGCCTTACCGCCGCCGCCACCTGACATGTTCTCATAGGATGCAGTGCCAACAAGACCCGCATTCGTAAGGGCTTCACCCGTGCCGCGGGCAGTTCCGTCCCAGCCACCACCGGCACCGCCGGGGATCAGAAAGTGGATGCTGTCCACGACTTGATCTTCGGCCAATGTCGGGCCGGTCAGGCCGATTGCGGCCACAGCTGCGATTAGGGCGCGACGGCCCAGTTTAATCGTTGTCATGATTTCCTCCCGTTTGACAACCGGCCGCATGGCGGCTCAGATTGGATGGAACAAAAACACACCAACCTGACATCAACCTGTCACGCGGCAAAATACTGAAAAAGCCTGATGAAATTTCTACTTGTCGAAGACAACCTGGACCTCGCGAACGCGGTCAGTTCGCGCATGCGTCTGGACGGTCATGTCATTGATCACGCAGCGAATTTGGAGGACGCAACCGCCTTTGTCGAAACCGAAGAATACGACCTGATTCTGTTGGATATCATGCTCCCAGATGGGGATGGCCGAGACTTTCTGAAACGGCATCGGGCAAGTCGACTGGACACTCCCGTGATTGTATTGACCGCGCGCAGTCAGGTTTCTGATCGAATCGGTTCTTTGGATCTTGGGGCCGACGATTACGTCACAAAGCCATTTGATCACGCTGAACTCGAGGCTAGATGCCGTGCCGTTTTGCGTCGCAAATCAGGCATCACAAAAACGACGATCGAGATGGGCGGCATTGTCTTCGATCCGGTCGCGGGGCATTTGGTCGTCGCCGGGGACATCGTTTCTTTGCGGAATCGTGAATTGCGTATGATGGAGCTGTTCATCAACGCACCCGGTCATGTGTTCTCGAAACAGAAGCTGGCAGATCGGCTGTTTTCCTACGATGACAACATTTCAGACAACGCCATCGAGGTCTATGTGGGCCGATTGCGCAGGCATCTTGAAAAGTCGGACCTCAAGATAACTACTCTGCGCGGTCTGGGGTATAGGCTGGATCATGACAACTAATCCGACCGTTTCAGGGTCATTGCGAAACAGGCTGGTGCTCGCGTTGATTGGCGGTGCGGCTGTTCTTGCAATTCTTCTGTTTTTCACAGTTCGCAATTACGCGGCGCAGGTGGCACAACAAGGTCAGGACAACATACTTGAAGCTTCAGTGACATCAATACTGGATGCTGCGGCGCTCAGAGATGGTGCACTCGAGGTAGATATCCCGTACGCAGCATTTTCAATGCTGAGTACTCCGTCAGATGACCGAGTGTTCTATGCGATCTTTCAGGACGGTGAGTTCCTATCGGGCTACGAAGACCTTCGGTTTGCTGGTGGGCTCGGAGAAAGCGATTGGTCGTTCAAAACCGGCGAAGTTCGCGAAGAACTTATCCGACAGGTCAGCGCCAGCCGGACTCTTGTTGGACTTGACCGACAAACCGAGGTCGAAGTCGTACTGGGTCAAACTCAGGATGCGCTTTCCGAAACTCTTGATCAGATTTCGCGCAATGCTGCTTTTCTTGGGTTGGGGTTCTTTCTACTCACCGCAGCTTTATCTTTCTGGATCACGTCGACAACCATTGGTCAGCTCAACAAGTTGACGACTTCGGTAACCCGAAGGGGGCCGCAGGATCTGAGTCCTTTCAAAAAACCAGTGCCACGAGAAATGGCGCCGCTTGTCATGTCCTTGAATTCCTTGATGGGCCGGTTGGATCAGTCGCTTAGCCAATCCGAGGACTTTATCGCCGAAGCGGCCCACCGCGTCAGGACACCTTTGGCGACTGTCAGATCATACGCCGAAGCCACGCTCCACCGCGTGGAAAGAAAAGAAAACCGCGAGGCGCTGCGTGCTATGGTTCGCGCGATCGACGAAAGCTCGCGCGCAGCAGGTCAGCTTTTGGATCACGCCATGATTACGTCTCGCGCGGACCGGCTAGAGCGCGAGAATGTTGACCTTGTCGAATTGATCCAAGAGCTGGTTCAGCGTTTGACGCCTATCGCTGAAATGAAGGAACTGTCGCTCTGTCTGACGGGCGATAAATCGGTTCCGTATTCTGGAGATCCTATTCTTATTCAAAACGCTGTCAGAAACATGATCGACAACGCGTTGAAATATGCACCTGCAGACAGCATCGTAGAAATAGAGGTCACAGCGAAACCCGAGATTAAGGTCAGCGACACCGGGCCCGGCTTTCTTCCCAGCGAAGTTGACAGACTGACCCGGCGATTTGAGCGTGGGGAAAACGCTGTAGGAACCATTGGCTCTGGACTGGGACTAACCATTGCAAAGGATGTGGCGACTGCACATGGGGGAATGCTGGTTCTATCGAACCGGCCAATGGGGGGCGCATGCGTTACATTATCGCTTTGATGCTGGCTTTTCTGCCCGGCGCTGGATGGGCAGAAGACTGGGAAGATCAGTTGATTTTCAACGAAGGCGCAGAGGGTCCCAGGCTGCGGGTAATCTCGAGCACGGACACAGTTCTATTTGCGCCACTGATCGAGGAGTTTGTGGCGAAGAATCCCTCAATTAGTGTCGAATACCTGGTCTCGGGCACGGCCGATATCAACATGCGGGTCCGAGCCGCTGCTGATGCATTTGACGTGGTCGTGTCCAGTGCGATGGATCTGCAACTCAAACTGGCCAATGATGGGTATGCCCTACCAATCGACGACATCGATACACCGCACTGGGCACAATGGCACAACAGCCTTTTCTCGTTCACCACTGAGCCGGCGGCCATTGTGATCAACAGGGCGGCATTTGAAGGCCAGCAAGTTCCCGTAACGCGCCAAATGTTGATCGAAGCTTTACGGAAACGTCCGGAGGAATTCCGTGGCAAGGTAGGCACTTATGATGTTCGCCAGTCCGGTTTGGGTTACCTCTTTGCAACGCAGGATGCGCGAGCTTCGGAAACCTATTGGCGCTTGATGGAAGTTATGGGCGGGCTTGATGTGCGGCTGTATTGTTGTTCGGGCGAAATGATCAATGATCTGGCCGATGGCACGATTTTGGTCGCATATAACGTGTTGGGCAGCTACGCCGCTGTCCGAGCCGAAGGTAAAGATGCGCTTGAAGTTATTTTTCCGACTGATTTTCAAACGATTATGATGCGTACAGCTTTGGTTTCTAATGCAACTCGGGAACCAGACGCAGCAGAAGCTTTCATCCGCCATCTCGTTGCCGAAAAGTCTGCCGCGCAGGAAACGCAGTCCTCCCTCCCGCCGCTGACGTCTCCGGGAGGGGTGACTGACAGAGAAACGATTGGATTGAACCCGGCTTTGCTGACTTTTTTGGATGACCTTAAGCGTAAAAAGTTTCTTTCCGCATGGGAAAATGCGGTGATTCAATAGGCAGCGGAGACCATCAAGTAGATCTGAGCGCGAACTTGTAACGCGCTGAATTTCTAAGTCGCAAACGAAAAAAGGTTACGGCCGAGGCGAGCACCGAATTCGTGTTCAAGAGCCAATTGTCCCAATCAAATCCGTTTGCTAACGTCGTCCACGCGTCGGGGAGGGCGCCTAAACCAAAAATGCTGGACTATTCGCATAACGCTTGGCTTGTGGCAGCCTCGTTAGCTGTGGCGCTCATGGCGGGGTTTACCGGCCTTTATCTTACACATGGCGCATCGAAGCTGGACGACCAGCGCCGTAAGATCATCGTGGCGCTGGCTGCGGTGGTTCTGGGCGGCGGCATCTGGTCGATGCATTTCGTCGCCATGCTGGGCCTGCAACTTCCGATCCTGTTCTACTATGACGCGCTGATCACACTGATTTCGGCCCTTGTGGCGATCCTGATGGTAGGTTTGGCGCTGCTGTTGCTGCATTTCCGGCCACGTTCGGTGCAGACCATAGTGGGGGCGGGCGTGATCGTGGGCCTTGGCATCGTTGTGATGCACTATATAGGCATGGCCGGGATGGAACTGTGTCGCCCGGTCTACAACGTGTGGGACGTACTGTTGTCAACGCTGGCCTCGGTCGTGCTGTCGGTTGTGGCGATCTGGGTGGCCTACGACAACCGCACGCAGCGTAACATCTTGCTGGGAACGGCCTGTTTCGGATTGGCGGTGTTTACAATGCACTTCGTGGCCACCGGTCTGACCGATTTCACCGTCAGCGACAGCACCGGCGGGGCCGGTCCGGCACTGAACAATCAGGTGCTGGCGATGGGTGTCACCGTGGCGGTGTTCCTGATCTGTGGAGCGTTCCTGTTGACTGGCGTTAGCTTCCTTGAACCTGCTGCTGTTGTGGCGCCTGCTCCACCCAGCCCTGAACCTGCAACCTTGCGGGCAGGCATTCCGTTTGAGCGCGAAGGCCAGACCTTTTTCGCCACCCCGACCGAGATTGCCGCAATCCGGGCCGAAGGGCATTATACCGTTCTCTATATCGGGGCCGAGAAACTGTTCTGTCCCTGGTCCATCACCGAGGCTGAAACCCGCCTGACCCCCGATGGCTTTTTGCGTGCCCATCGCAGCTATCTGGTGAATCCCAAACATGTCTCCAGTTTTGAGCGTCACAAGGACAATGGCACTTGTTATTTCGACGGTGTGGACGCGTTGACCAAGGTGCCGGTCAGCCGGTCACGCCTATCTGACATTCGCGACGCGCTGGGCCTTTGATCGCAACTCGTGCAGCCTATTCGTATTTCGTGAAACAAGCTGCGCGCCCCGTTCTCGTTGACTGGAACGGCTGACGCGGGCGTTCTTTCCTAACGTCAGGTCCCCCAAGGCATATTGCTCGGACCCAGGGAGGAAAAACATGATACCAGCCGGTTTTGAGTATCACCGGCCAGGCGATATCGCCTCGGCCATCGGCATTTTGCAGGAACACGGAGACGAAGCGCGCGTGATCGCGGGCGGGCACAGCCTGATCCCGATGATGAAGCTGCGCATGGCCGAGATGGGCCATCTGGTCGACCTGCAAGCCATCGACGAACTAAGGGGCATTGAGGTCGGCTCCGACACCGTGACCTTGGGTGCGATGGTCACGCAGCACGAGTTGATCACTCATGACGGTCTGGCCGCTGCCATTCCGCTGATCCGCGAGGCGGCTTTGCAGATCGCTGATCCGCAGGTGCGCTATGTGGGCACCGTCGGTGGCAATGTGGCCAATGGTGATCCGGGCAATGACATGCCGGGGTTGATGCAATGCCTGAACGCGACGTTTGATCTGTCCGGCCCCGATGGCAATCGCAGCGTCGCTGCGCGTGAGTTTTACGAGGCAGCGTATTTTACCGCTCGCGAGGACGAGGAAATCCTGACCCGTATCTCGATCCCGGTGCCCAGCGCCGGAGTCGGTCAGGCGTACGAAAAGCAAAAGCGCAAGATTGGCGACTATGCCACGGCGGCGGCTGCTGTGATGGTGGGTAACGGAACGGCCTCGGTCGCAATGACCAATCTGGCCGATACGCCGGTCTGGTCCGAAGGCGCAAGCGCTGCGCTGGCGGACGGTGATGTGAATGGCTGCGTTGCTGCCATGTTGGATGCGATTGATCCGGTTGCCGACAATCGTGGCCCCGTCGAGTTCAAGAAACATGTGGCAGGCGTCATGCTGCGCCGCGCCATCGACCGCGCCCAAAGCCGCGCGGGTTGAGGGGAGGAGAACCCATGTCAAAAATGCACGTCAAACTCACCGTGAACGGCAAAGAGGTCGAAGGTCTGGCCGAGCCGCGCACGTTGCTAATCCACTTCCTGCGGGAAGATCTGAAAATCACCGGCCCCCATATCGGATGCGAAACCAGCCATTGCGGCGCTTGCACTGTTGATATCGATGGCAAGTCCGTCAAGTCCTGCACGACTTTTGTAGCGCAGGTGAACGGTGCCGATATCACAACGGTCGAAGGGCTTACCAACGACGATGGCAGCCTTGGCGTACTGCAGGAGATGTTCCGCGAACATCATGGCCTACAATGCGGTTTCTGCACGCCGGGCATGATCACCCGCGCCCATCGCTTGTTGCAAGAAAACCCGAACCCAACCGAAGAAGACATCCGTTTCGGTATGGCTGGGAACCTCTGCCGCTGCACCGGCTACCAAAACATCGTCAAGGCGATCTCGGCCTCGGCTGACATGCTGAACGCTCAGAAGGAGGCTGCGGAATGAACGACCAGACTCTGACCCCCGAAGAACGCGCCGCCAATCTCAAAGGGATGGGCAGCTCGCGCAAACGCGTCGAGGATGTGCGCTTTACCCAAGGCAAGGGCAACTACGTCGACGACATCAAGCTGGATGGCATGTTGTTCGGCGACTTTGTGCGCTCCCCCTACGCACATGCCCGCGTTGTCAGCGTCAACAAAGAAGCCGCGCTGGCGCTGCCCGGCGTGATCGCTGTTCTGACTGCCGAAGACTTATCGCCGCTGGGCCTGCATTGGATGCCGACACTGGCAGGCGATAAACAGATGGTGCTGGCCGATGGCAAAGTGCTGTTCCAAGGTCAGGAGGTCGCTTTCGTTGTGGCCGAGGATCGCTATATCGCGGCGGATGCTGCAGAACTGGTCGAGGTTGAATACGAGGAACTTCCTGTTCTGACCGACCCGTTCGAGGCGCTGAAATCCGATGTGGTCCTGCGTGAAGACCTTGAGGGTCAGACCGAAGGTGCGCACGGGCCGCGCAAGCATCACAATCACATCTTCACCTGGGAACAGGGCGACAAAGACGCGACCGAGGCTATTCTGGCCGAGGCCGATGTGGTGGCTGAAGAGATGGTCTATTACCACCGTACCCATCCTTGCCCGCTGGAGACCTGCGGCTCGGTGGCCAGCATGGACAAAGTGACCGGCAAGCTGACGCTCTACGGTACGTTCCAAGCCCCGCACGCGATCCGGACGGTTGTGTCGCTGATCTCGGGCATTGCCGAGCACAATATCCGCGTCATCAGTCCCGATATCGGTGGTGGCTTTGGTAACAAGGTTGGGGCCTATGCGGGTTATGTCTGCTCGGTCGTGGCCTCGATTGTCACCGGCAAGCCAGTGAAATGGGTCGAGGACCGGATGGAGAATTTGATGTCCACCGCCTTTGCCCGCGACTACTGGATGCAGGGCAAAATCGCGGCAACGACGGACGGTAAGATCACCGGTCTGTGGTGTCACACGACGGCGGATCACGGCGGCTTTGACGCCTGTGCGGACCCGACCAAATTCCCGGCTGGGTTCATGAACATCTGCACCGGATCCTACGACATCCCGACCGCCTATCTGGCCGTGGATGGGGTCTATACCAACAAGGCTCCCGGCGGGGTAGCCTATCGCTGTTCCTTCCGTGTGACCGAGGCGGCCTATTTCATCGAACGGATGATCGAGGTTCTAGCCATCAAGCTGAACATGGACGCGGCCGAGCTGCGCCGGATCAACTTCATCAAGGCCGACCAGTTCCCCTATCAGTCGGCACTGGGCTGGGAATACGACTCGGGTGATTATCACACCGCTTGGGACAAGGCATTGAAGGCGGTCGACTACGAGGGTCTGCGGGCGGAACAGGCGCAACGGGTCGAGGAGTTCAAAGCCGGTAAGACTCGCAAACTGCTGGGCATTGGCCTGACGCATTTCACAGAAATCGTGGGCGCGGGGCCAGTGAAGAACTGCGATATCCTTGGGCTAGGTATGTTCGACTCGTGCGAAATCCGCATTCACCCGACCGGGTCGGCTATCGCACGGCTGGGGACAATCTCTCAGGGTCAGGGTCATGCCACTACCTTTGCGCAGATCATCGCCAGTGAGATCGGTTTGCCTGCTGATGATATCACGCTGGAGGAAGGCGACACCGACACAGCACCCTATGGTCTGGGGACTTACGGGTCTCGGTCCACTCCTGTGGCCGGTGCTGCAACGGCAATGGCTGCGCGTAAGATCCGCGCCAAGGCGCAGATGATTGCGGCCTATCTGCTGGAGGTCCATGACGACGATGTCGAGTGGGACGTGGATCGGTTCTCGGTCAAGGGCGCGCCTGAGCGGTTCAAGACGATGAAGGAGATCGCCTTCGCCGCCTATAATCAGGCAATCCCCGGTCTGGAGCCCGGTTTGGAGGCGGTCAGCTACTATGATCCGCCGAACATGACCTATCCGTTCGGGGCCTATATCTGCGTCATGGAGATCGACGTGGATACTGGCGAATGGGATGTCCGGAAGTTCTATGCGCTGGATGATTGCGGCACGCGGATCAACCCGATGATCATCGACGGGCAGGTTCATGGTGGCGTGACCGAAGCGTTGGCCATCGCGATGGGTCAAGAGATTGCCTATGACGAGATGGGTAACGTTAAGACTGGCACGCTGATGGATTTCTTCCTGCCGACCGCGTGGGAGACGCCGAACTATATCACCGACTATACGGTGACGCCGTCCCCGCACCATCCGATTGGCGCGAAGGGTGTTGGGGAAAGCCCCAATGTGGGTGGTGTGCCCTGTTTCTCGAACGCGGTGCATGATGCGTTCCGGCCCTTTGGGTTGGTGCAGAGCCATATGCCGCATGACCACTGGCGCATCTGGAAGATTGCCAATGGGTTGGGGATGCACGGGTGAATGGGTTCGGATCGGCTTGGCCGATCCGACCGAACGGAGGGGGCCAGCCCCCTCCGAACCTCCCCCGAGGTATTTTTTGCCAGATGAAGAATGGATCCTGGTTTTGACTTTGAGTGATGTGCAGAACGGATTGGCCGCGCAAGGCTATGTTGCTGATGATCGGTTGGCGATGGCGCTGCATCTGGCGCAGACTTTGGGGCGGCCCTTGTTGCTGGAAGGTCCGGCCGGGGTGGGTAAGACCGAGGTAGCCAAGACTGTGGCAGCGTCGCGTGAGGCGCGTTTGATACGCTTGCAGTGCTATGAAGGGCTGGATGCCAGCCATGCGATTTATGAGTGGAATTATCAGCGGCAACTGCTTGCGATCCGGGCGTCGGAGGCGCAGGGAGGGGTTGGCGAGGCGCAGTTGTTTTCCGATGCGTATTTGCTGAAACGGCCTTTGTTAGAGGCTATTTCTCAGGATATTCCTCCGGTTTTGTTGATTGATGAGATTGATCGGGCGGATGAGGCATTCGAAGCTTATTTGCTGGAAATACTGTCCGACTTTCAGATCACCATCCCCGAGCTTGGGACGGTCGAAGCGACGACTCGGCCCATTGTGATCCTGACCGCCAATGGGACGCGTGATTTGTCGGATGCCTTACGTCGGCGGTGTCTTTACAGTTTCCTTGATTACCCTTCGAAAGAGGTTGAAATGGCGATCCTTCGGGCGCGGATGCCCGAGGTTGAAGGCGTGCTGGCGCGGCAGATCATTGGGGTCGTACAGGCGTTGCGCAAAGAAGATTTGGAAAAGACGCCGGGCATTGCAGAGATGTTGGACTGGGCTGCAGCTCTGTCAGGTTTGGGCGTTAACGACATGGCGCAATCGCGCGATGCCGTGCAGGCGACGCTTGTATGTTTGTTGAAGACGGCTGCGGACTATGACGCGGCTCCGCCCGAGCTGATGGACCGGCTGATCGGCAAGGTGGCGTGATGCAGGTCACGCGGTTTCCTTCTCGGGCCGATGGCCTTGCCGACCGAATGTCCGGGTTCATCGCGCATTTGCGGTCGAACGGGCTGCGGGTTGGTCCGGGTGAGACCGCGGATGCGTTGTCTGCATTGTCTCAGATCACGGCGACGGATGCGGATCAGGCCCGCCGGGCGCTATGTGTGTTGCTGGCGAGCGACGCCGAGGATTGGCGACGTTTTGATGATCTGTTCGATGCCTATTGGTTCAACGTTGGAAAGCAGCGCGAAGGGGTCGCACAAACGAGCCACGTGAGGGTGCAATCTGCCAAACCCATGATTTGGCAGGATGCCGCACATTCCGACGAACAGGGTGCGGAAAGCGCAGAGCAAGAGGGTTCTGCCGATCAGGGCGAAGGCGATGCCGAGGGGACTGATGGCAAGTTGATTGCGACACGCACAGTCAACCTGTCACGCAGGGACCTGCGCGAGTTGATGGATGACGAGGCTCTAAGGCAGGCTGAAAAGGCGGCCTTGATGTTGGCACGTGCCATTCGTGATCGGCGGTCGCGTCGCAGAAAGCAAGCGTTGCGGGGCGCTACGTTGGATATGCGGAGGATACAACGGGCAAGTCTTGCACGAGGGGGTGAGCCGATTGATTTGTATCGCCGCGCCAAGCCGCCGCGTCCGATGCGGATCGTAGCGCTGTGCGATGTCAGCGGGTCGATGACTGTTTATTCGCGGGTGTTTCTGGCCTTTCTCAAAGGTTTGATCGGTAGCGGGACTGAAGCAGATGCTTATCTGTTTCACACGCGCCTGATGCGGGTGACGGACGCCCTGCGTGATCACGACTCGATCCGTGCGGCTGGGCGGTTGTCCTTGATGGCCGAGGGGTTCGGCGGCGGCACCGACATTTCGGGTAGCTTGGAAAGCTTTCTGAACGGCTATGGCGCGCGTGCTTTGAACGGGCGGACCATCGTTCTGATCCTGTCGGACGGCTATTGCAGTTCGGATCCGCAGGCGCTGAGCGCAGTTCTGGCGCGCATCCGGCGCAAGTCACGGCGCATCGTCTGGTTGAACCCGTTGAAGGGATGGAAAGACTACCGACCCATCGCAGCGGCGATGCAGGCGGCCGGACCCCATTTGGACGCGCATTTGCCTGCCAACACGCTCGAGGCGCTGGCAGCTCTTGAGCCGCAGTTTCGCAAGTTGTGAAAGGAGTCTGATATGGCAAATTTCGACATATTCGACACGATCGAAACCCTGCGCCGAACCGGTGAGCCTTTCTGCGTCGCCACGGTGCTGCGCACAGCGGATGCAACCTCGGCCAAGGCCGGGGGAAAGGCGGCGATTGCGCGCGACGGGCGGATATTGGGTCATCTGGGCGGTGCCTGTGTGCAGCGCGCGGTGCGCAGTTCAGCGATACAAGCGCTGGCCAGCGGTGCGCCGCAGATGATCCGCGTGAAACCCTCGGATAAGGTGGTCGACATGACGGACCCGGATGGCGTGCAAACCTTCAAAAGCGGCTGCCCCTCGGGCGGGACGGTGGATTTGCTGGTTGAACCGTATCAGCACGCGCCAAGATTGGTGATCTTTGGCACCTCGTTAATTGCCAAGGCGCTGGGCGAACACGGGACGCTCGCCGGGTTTCGGGTGACGAGCAGCACGCCCGAGACGGTCGAAGACTTGGGTATCGAGGCGCGCGACTTTGTTGTCGTGGCCTCGCAAGGTCAAGGAGACGGCGCAGCCCTTGGGGCCGCGCTGAACACGCAAGCCGCGCGGGTGTCGATGGTGGCCAGCCGCCGCAAAGCCGAAACACTCGCGGAAAAGCTGATTGGTCAGGGTCTGGATCCAGCCCGCGCGGCGCGTCTGAAATCCCCTGCCGGGCTGGACATTCATGCCATTGATCCGCACGAAATCGCCCTGTCAATCCTGGCCGAGATCGTGATGTGGCGAAACACGGACAAATCGACGGAGGTTTCTCAGGATGAAAAACTTGCTTAAGCGCCTGTGGCCCGAGCGCCCGAAACAAACACCGGAACAGGCGACGGAAACCGCCCTTCTGGTTTTTCCGAAATGCTGTTGAACAGAGGAAACGTGAATGGAACTGAGTGACGAAATCCGCATCGCAGCCCCGCGCGACGTGGTTTACAAAGCACTGAATACGCCCGAGATATTGCAGGAGTGCATTCCGGGTTGTGAAGAATTGATCCAGAACTCGCCCGAGGATCTTGAGGCCAAAGTGGTCCTGAAAATTGGTCCGGTCAAAGCGAAATTTGCCGGGCAGGTCACACTAGACAATTCCAACGCTCCCAGTGGATTTTCTTTGACCGGAGAAGGCAAGGGCGGAGCGGCTGGTTTCGCCAAAGGTGGCGCCGAGGTCACGTTGACCGAGGACGGGGCTGAGACAATTCTGGCCTACACCGCGAAGGTCGATGTCGGCGGCAAGATCGCCCAACTTGGCAGCCGTCTGATTGCAGGAACGGCCAAAAAGCTGTCGGGCAAGTTCTTCACCCGATTTGGCGAAATCGTAGCGGAACAAGCGGTGTCCTGATCAAAAAAGGTCAAGAACCGGCACAAACTGCCGGTTCTTGCGCATTTGAGTTGACGACAGGCGTGATGAGGGCGATCACCTTGCTGGCAGAGAGTTTCTCTGTTTCAGGAGAGGTGTGATGTCCGTCGACGCGCAAGTTAGGCAGCTTGAACAATGGGTTGCGATTAAACCAGATGATGGTGCCAGTGTCCGGCGGCTTGTGAATCTGTTGGAAACACCCCGAGGATGCACGACAGCTTTTGGCGCATTCGGAACGGCCCAAAGCCGGATAAATGAATCTTTGGGGTTTGATTGGCGATTGGGCATGTTGGACCGCAGAGTATACGGCGATGCCTACCGCCAGTGGATGAGTATTCTGGAAACCTTGGGCATTACTCAGGTTGTTCCTGTGGCCCAGATGTTCTCTGGTCGGGTCTTGACCATCAATGGTCAGCATACGCATTGCGACGTGCGTTTGAAATTCTTCAAAGAAACCAAAGTTATCCCGAGCTTGTGCCATGATTGTTTCAAAGTTCAGATTTTGCCCGAGAATCTGGATGATCTTTTTCTGGCCTATTTTATGCTACTCAACCTCGACCTGCCGAACGACAACGCACGAAAATGCATGATAGAGCTGAGGAGTGGCATAAAGTATCCCTACAAGGGTTATATTTATTGTCAGAGCCTTGCCGAAGCTAAAAGCTGTCTTGCTGCTTTTGACGACTTGAAAACCAAGCATGCGATCTGTGGTCTGCCCGCAAAAATCTCGCACGGGTGCTCCGAATTCGGACAGGAATACCCTGATTTCAAATACGAAGATTCGGATGAGCAGAAGCCGTTTAAGACTCCGCAAGGCTGGGCTGCAGATGAAAAGAAATATTTCCGGGATCTGAAACTTGCGAAACCTGGGCGGCAGACAAACAACAAGTCAATAATCAGTCTGCGCGATGTTTTTGTGTTCCGAACATGGGTCAGATACGCTCAGCTTATAGGGGACGAAACAAGTGCAAGATTTGGTGTCGACTCTGGTCCAAGTTTATTTCCCGCGTTCGACCAGCGTGTCAGGCGACAGTCAAAAACCAGAAACGCCGAAATGAACGAGCTGGAATGCAGATCCTGAACAAAAAGACCAGGCGTCTCCGTCATACGCATGCGGGAATACCAATTCTCAACTATGTGGAGGATACGGTGCCCAAGATAAGAAACACAAACACTGCATAGTCAATTGGTTAGGTCATGTGGGCAGTGTCAAGACGGACGTCTTGAAAGAAAACTCCGCTACGGGTGTTGTCACAACGGCGTCAAAAGTGCCCATGAAGCCCTTAGACTTAAATCACTGGTTTTCAAAACAGGTGCATTCGCCACTTGGCCAACTCTGAGGGGATCTTCGAAGGTTGATCACTTAGGGTAAGCATTCAACTTGAAAGCCCATTGCTCGTCTCAAGTAGGAAACCGCTTCATTCTAGTTCGTGCGCTCGGCTTTGTAACAGGCAGTTCGCACAGTCCGACTATTGCCGGAAAGATCAGGTTCTAGTGTGAATTTACCAACCATTTTGCCAGAGGCTGTCAGACATTCGTTCAATTGGCTCAGAACGGTTTCGACTTCATCCCCATCCTTACGGATCAATGTCTGGACCGAGCCATTTACCAGCGCGCGGTCCTTGTTGGTAGTGTTTCAGGAGACCCCGAGGAACCCGCCTCTAAAGCAATAGATGCCGTTCTTGTTGAACGAAAAAGAGGACCGAATTGTCATACGCCATGTTCTACAACCGCACAGCTAGGACAAGTAAACTGAGAACAATTAATACGTTATCGGGGGATTTGGTGCCCAGGAGAGGACTCGAACCTCCACGTCCATACGGACACTAGCACCTGAAGCTAGCGCGTCTACCAATTCCGCCACCTGGGCAGGTGTCGTGGAGGGGCGTTTAAGCCCACTGGCGAGGAGGGTCAACCGGATTCGGGAAGTTTTTTAAAAGTTTTTTGACCCCATCCAAAACGCACCCGAAAAAGGCAGGGTTTTTCCCCTACACGCGGCGTTATTGCGCCTTGTTCCGCGCCTCTTTGGGCGGTAGATCGGATCAGGAGCCAAAAGCAGGAGCCCTTCTATGTCAAAACTGGTCACGATTTATGGCGGATCCGGATTTGTCGGCAGGTACGTCGCACGACGTATGGCGAACGAAGGGTGGCGTGTTCGGGTCGCTGTCAGGCGCCCGAATGAAGCGATGTTCGTCAAACCTTACGGCGTGGTTGGACAGGTTGAACCCATCCTGTGCAACATTCGCGACGATGCGTCGGTTGCGGCGGCGATGCAGGGCGCGGATGCGGTGGTGAACTGCGTGGGTGTGCTGAACGAGCTGGGCAAGAACGCGTTTGACGCCGTACAGGCCGACGGGGCCGAACGGATCGCGCGGATCGCAGCCGAACAAGGGATCACGCGGATGGTCCATATTTCTGCCATTGGTGCAGACGCGGATTCGGACAGTGAGTATTCGCAAACCAAGGCACAGGGTGAGGCCGGAGTGCTTGCTCATATGCCCAATGCCGTGATCCTGCGCCCCTCGGTTATTTTCGGGACCGAGGATCAATTCTTCAACCGCTTTGCCGGGATGACCCGGATGGGGCCGTTCCTGCCGCTGGTCGGGGCCGAAACGAAGTTTCAGCCGGTCTATGTCGATGATGTGGCCAAAGCTGCCGTTCAGGGCGTTCTGGGGCAGGCTGCGGCCGGCACGTATGAACTGGGCGGCCCTGAGGTCAAGACATTCCGTGCGCTCATGCAGCAGATGCTTGACGTGATCCACCGCCGCCGCGTGATTATCGGGATGCCTTTTTTTGCCGCGCGGATCATGGCCGGGGTTCTGGACATCGTTAAGTTCGTCAGTTTCCAACTGTTCCCGAATAGCATTCTGACACGGGATCAGCTGAAAAACCTGCGCCGCGACAACGTCGTGTCGGATGGGGCGAAAAGCTTTGCCGATCTTGGGATCCAGCCGGCCACGTTGGAGTCGGTTCTGCCGGACTATCTTTGGAAGTTCCGCCCCTCGGGTCAGTATGATGAAATTCAAAGATCCGCTGACAACCTGCGGACCTGATCAACTGTAGGCAATGGCCAGCAGAATTACGCCCAGAACAACGCGATAAATTACGTATGGCGTAAAGCTGACGCTGCGCAGCAAGCGCATCATGAAAGACAGCGCCAGAAGGGCCGCAACAAAGGCAAAAAGCGCGGCGATTGCTCCGTCAATAGCCAGTTGAGCGTCGGCTTCTTTGATCACATCGACTGAAAGCAATATGCCCGATGCCAAGATAGTCGGGATCGACATCAACATCGCGATCCGCGCGCCGTCTTCTCGGGTGTACCCCAAGTGCCGGGCGCCCGTAATCGTGATGCCGGACCGGGATGTGCCGGGGATCAGGGCCAGCATTTGCCACAAACCCATAATGGCCGCATCTTTCAGACCCCAGTCATTTGCCTTTTTTCTTTGCTGTCCTTTCTGGTCCATCCAATAGAGCAGCAGACCAAATCCCAACATGGTCCATCCAATCACCGCCATCGAGCGCAAAGACTGGCTGAGCCCGGTTTGATAAAGAATGGCGCCAAGGATAACCGTCGGAATCGTCGCAATGATCAGACCAAGCGCAAGCCGTGCCTGTGGCGTGTCTGTTTGACCCCGCAGCGCGTCTGGCAAACCTGCTGCGGCTGATTTTACGTCAGACCAAAAATAAAGAACCACCGCGCCTAGGGTGCCCACATGAACCGCCACATCAATGGCAAGGCCTTGATCCGCCAGACCGGTCAGGTTGGGCAGCAGAATCAGGTGCCCGGATGACGAAATCGGCAGAAATTCGGTGATACCCTGAATGATCGCCGCAAGAATCAGTTGAAATAGACTCATTAACCTGCCCGTGCCATCGTCACCTGTTCTTTGCGGTTCATGGGTATAAGCGTGATGAAGAAAAGGAAAGAACGCATATAGGTCCGATTCGGATCTAAATTTTTGCTTTTTTCCATGCGAACCTAGGATTTTTGATCGCAAATTCACTAATTAGGTCAGCATAATTGACTTTTCATCCTACCGTGCATCACTTAAAGAAACTCGACCAAGCCAATTCATGGAGTCTGACCCGTGGCCAAGCAACCGATGCTGAAATTTGTGCAAGTCGATCGCGCCATGCCTGAAAAGCGTGCCGCTGACACGCGCAAGGAAGACTTTGACGAGATCTATGCCGAATACGCTTCGGCCAAAGCCGAAGAGCAGGCCAGCCGCTGCAGCCAATGCGGTGTGCCCTATTGTCAGTCGCATTGCCCGTTGCACAACAATATCCCCGACTGGTTGCACCTGACCGCCACTGGCCGTCTGGAAGAGGCCTATCAGACCAGCCAGGCGACCAATACCTTCCCCGAGATCTGTGGCCGCATCTGCCCGCAAGATCGCCTGTGCGAAGGCAATTGCGTGATTGAACAGTCCGGTCACGGGACAGTAACCATCGGCACAATCGAGAAATACATCACCGATACCGCGTGGGAAAAAGGCTGGGTCAAACCCACCACCCCCACAGTCGAGCGCAGCGAAAGCGTTGGTATCATCGGTGCGGGCCCCGGCGGTCTGGCGGCCGCTGACATGCTGCGCCGCGCAGGTATTCAGGTGACGGTCTATGACCGCTATGACCGCGCCGGAGGCCTGTTGATGTACGGTATTCCGGGCTTCAAACTGGAAAAGGACATCGTGCAGCGCCGCAACGACCTGCTGGCCGATGGCGGCGTGACATTCGAGTTGAATTGTGACGTCGACGCCGCGAAATTCGAAGACATTCGTGGCAAGCATGACGCGGTTATCATTGCCACTGGCGTTTACAAATCGCGTGACCTGTCTATGCCGGGCAGTGGTCTGGCCGGGATCGAAAAAGCGATCGACTTCCTGACCGCCTCGAACCGCAAAAGCTTTGGCGATGCGGTCGAAGACTTTGACAATGGCCGCTTGAACGCCTCTGGTAAAAAGGTCGTCGTGATCGGTGGCGGGGATACTGCGATGGATTGCGTGCGCACCTCGATCCGTCAAGGTGCGACCTCGGTCAAATGCCTGTACCGTCGCGACCGCGCGAATATGCCTGGCTCGCAGCGTGAGACTCAGAACGCCGAAGAAGAAGGCGTGGTGTTTGAGTGGCTTAGCGCGCCCAAGGGCTTTACCGGCGACGACCAAGTCACAGGCGTGATGGTGCAGAAGATGCGCTTGGGCCAGCCCGACGCAACCGGCCGTCAGGCACCTGAGGTGATCGAAGGTGCGGATTATGTCGAAGACGCCGATCTGGTGATCAAGGCGCTGGGGTTTCAGCCCGAAGACCTACCCACCCTGTTCGGTCAGCCCGACCTGCCCGTGACACGTTGGGGCACCGTCAAGGCCGCCTTCCAGACCGGCGAGACCGAGATGGACGGTGTTTACGCCATCGGTGACATCGTGCGCGGGGCCTCTCTGGTCGTGTGGGCGATCCGTGACGGGCGCGACTGTGCCGATGCGATCATCGACCGTTTCAACGCCAAGGCTGCGGTTGCAGCCGAATAACCCAGCAATCAGGAGCGCCGGAATGCCCGAGTTGCGAGGCCAATGCATGTGTGGCGCGGTCACCGTGACCGCGACTCCCGCGCGCGATGCGCTGGGCGCGTGCCATTGCGACCAGTGCCGCCGCTGGACCAGCTCGATGCTTGTGACGTTTGAGGCCGAAGAGGGCTATGCCGCGTTAGGCCCCGTGAAAACCTTCACCTCGTCCGATTGGGCCGAGCGCGCCTTCTGCGCTGACTGCGGCTCGGCGCTGTGGTACCGGATCACGCTTCCAGGTGAAATGCACGGACACACGCAAATCGCGGCAGGCCTGTTTCAGGATACAGGCCACACGCTGAAACTTGAACTTTACTTCGACAAAAAGCCCGAAGGATACGCGTTCGCAGGTGAACGCAAGCAAATGACCAAAGCCGAGGTTGAGGCCATGTATGCCTCCTCGGAAGAAGGAGACAGCCAATGACTAAATACGATGCCGATTGGGTGCGCGCCGAAGAAGCCAAACGTCAGTGGATGGCCGAAAACGGTCTCTATTCCAAAGAGGAAGAGCATTCTTCCTGCGGTGTGGGCCTTGTCGTTTCCGTCGACGGCAAGCCGTCGCGCAAGGTTGTAGATGCGGGGATCGACGCGCTCAAGGCGATCTGGCATCGGGGCGCTGTGGATGCCGATGGCAAAACCGGCGACGGCGCGGGCATCCACGTGCAGATTCCGGTCCCCTTCTTCTATGATCAGATCCGTCGCACCGGTCACGAGCCCAATTTGGACGAGCTGATCGCCGTCGGTCAGGTCTTCCTGCCCCGGACCGATTTCGGTGCGCAGGAAAGCTGCCGGACCATAGTGGAAACCGAAGTGCTGCGCATGGGTTACTACATCTATGGCTGGCGCCACGTGCCGGTCGATGTGACCTGCCTGGGGGAAAAGGCCAACGCGACCCGCCCCGAGATTGAGCAGATCCTGATCTCGAACTCCAAAGGCGTGGACGAAGAAACCTTTGAGCGTGAGCTGTATGTGATCCGTCGCCGGATCGAAAAAGCGGCGGCAGCGGCTGGGATTTCGGGAATGTATCTGGCGTCGCTGTCGTGCCGCTCGATCATTTACAAGGGCATGATGCTGGCTGAACAAGTGGCCGTCTTCTACCCCGACCTGATGGATGAGCGTTTCGAATCCGCATTTGCGATCTATCACCAGCGTTATTCCACCAACACCTTCCCGCAATGGTGGTTGGCGCAGCCCTTCCGCATGTTGGCCCATAACGGCGAGATCAACACGCTGAAAGGCAACGTCAACTGGATGAAAAGCCATGAGATCCGCATGGCATCCTCGACCTTTGGGGACTATGCCGAGGACATCAAACCGATCATCGCGGGCGGATCGTCAGATTCCGCTGCATTAGACTCGGTTTTCGAGGTTCTGGTACGTGCAGGCCGGTCTGCCCCAATGGCGAAAACCATGCTGGTGCCGGAAAGCTGGTCCAAACAGGCGGTTGAGCTGCCGCAGGCGTGGCGCGACATGTATTCCTACTGCAACTCGGTGATGGAGCCATGGGATGGCCCTGCCGCTCTGGCCATGACCGATGGTCGCTGGGTCTGCGCCGGGCTCGACCGGAATGGCCTGCGTCCGATGCGCTATGTCGTGACAGGGGATGGTCTGGTCATCGCCGGATCTGAGGCTGGGATGGTGCCGATTGATGAGGCGTCGGTAACGGAAAAAGGCGCGCTGGGTCCGGGTCAGATGCTGGCCGTGGATATGAAGCGCGGCAAGCTGTACCGCGACACGCAGATCAAGGATAAACTGGCCCGTGCTCTGCCGTTTGGTGAGTGGGTTGGCAAGATCAATGATCTGAATGAAAGCCTGTCAGGCGTGACAGAGACCGCGAAGTTCAGCGGAGAGGAACTGCGCAAGCGCCAGATCGCGGCTGGTTATTCTGTTGAAGAATTGGAGCAAATCCTTGCCCCCATGGCTGAAGACGGCAAGGAATCACTGGCCTCGATGGGCGATGACACCCCGTCGGCAGTTTTGTCCAAGCAATACCGCCCGCTCAGCCATTTCTTCCGCCAGAACTTTAGCCAGGTGACCAACCCGCCGATCGATAGCCTGCGCGAATACCGCGTCATGTCGCTGAAAACACGGTTCGGAAACCTGAAAAACGTGCTGGACGAAGACAGCAGCCAGACCGAGATCATCACGCTGGACAGCCCCTTTGTAGGCAACGCCCAATGGGACCGTCTGGTGGAAAATCTCGGTTCGCCGCTGGCGGAAATCGACTGTAGCTTTGAACCCGGTCGGGGCGCGCTGAGCGCTGCTTTGGTCCGTGTTAGAGCCGAAGCAGAAGAGGCCGTGCGCTCGGGCGCGGGGCATCTGGTGCTGTCCGATATGAACTCGGGAGAGGGCCGCGTGGCGATGCCGATGATCCTGGCGACCAGCGCCGTTCATTCGCATCTGACCCGTCAGGGGCTGCGGACTTTCTGTTCGCTGAACGTGCGTTCGGCGGAATGTGTTGATCCGCACTACTTTGCCGTTCTGATCGGCTGTGGCGCGACCGTTGTGAACGCTTATCTGGCAGAAGACTCGCTGGCTGACCGCATTGATCGCGGCTTGCTGGATGGCACTTTGACCGAGAATGTCGCGCGCTACCGCGAGGCGATTGATCAGGGCCTGCTGAAGATCATGGCCAAGATGGGGATTTCGGTGATCTCCTCGTACCGCGGTGGTCTGAACTTTGAGGCCGTGGGCCTGAGCCGCGCCATGGTGGCCGAGTTTTTCCCGGGCATGACCAGCCGGATTTCCGGCATCGGTGTCACCGGTATTCAGGCCAAGGCCGAGGAAATCCACGCCAAAGGTTGGGACAGCGGTCTGGACGTGCTTCCCATCGGTGGTTTCTACAAAGCGCGCAAATCGGGTGAGACCCACGCTTGGGAAGCGAGCTCGATGCATATGATGCAAATGGCGTGTAACCGCGCATCCTATGAGCTGTGGAAACAGTATTCGGCCAAGATGCAGTCAAACCCGCCGATCCACCTGCGTGACCTGATGGATTTCAAACCGCTGGGCAAACCGGTGCCGATTGAAGAGGTCGAATCGATCACCTCGATCCGCAAACGCTTTGTCACGCCGGGCATGTCGCTGGGTGCTCTGAGCCCCGAGGCGCATAAGACGCTGAACGTGGCGATGAACCGGATCGGAGCTAAGTCTGACTCTGGTGAAGGCGGCGAAGATCCGGCACATTTCGTGCCGGAGCCGAATGGCGACAACCCGTCGGCCAAGATCAAACAGGTGGCTTCGGGCCGCTTTGGCGTGACCGCCGAATACCTGAACCAGTGTGAAGAGCTTGAGATCAAGGTCGCCCAGGGTGCGAAACCGGGTGAAGGTGGTCAGTTGCCGGGCATGAAGGTCACCGACCTGATCGCGCGCCTGCGTCACTCGACCAAGGGCGTGACGCTGATCTCACCGCCGCCGCACCACGATATCTACTCGATCGAGGATCTGGCGCAGCTGATCTATGACCTCAAGCAGATCAACCCGCGCTGTAAGGTGACCGTGAAGCTGGTGGCGTCCTCGGGCGTTGGCACGATTGCTGCCGGTGTGGCCAAGGCGAAAGCGGATATCATCCTTATTTCGGGCCACAACGGTGGCACGGGTGCGTCGCCTGCGACGTCGATCAAATACGCCGGTCTGCCGTGGGAGATGGGCCTCACTGAGGCGCATCAGGTTCTGGCGATGAACAACCTGCGCGACCGCGTGACTCTGCGGACCGATGGCGGGCTGCGCACCGGGCGTGACATCGTGATGGCCGCGATGATGGGGGCCGAGGAATACGGCATCGGCACCGCTGCCCTGATCGCGATGGGCTGTATCATGGTACGTCAGTGCCAGTCGAACACCTGCCCGGTCGGTGTGTGTACGCAGGACGAATCCCTGCGCGCCAAATTCACCGGCAATGCCGACAAGGTCGTCAACCTGATCACCTTCTACGCGCAGGAAGTGCGCGAGCTGCTGGCCAGCCTTGGTGCGCGCTCGATTGACGAGATCATCGGACGGGCCGATCTGCTGGCGCAGGTCAGCCGTGGCTCGGCGCATCTGGACGATCTGGACCTGAACCCGCTGCTGATCACCGTCGATGGCGCACATGACATCGTCTACAACCGCGACAAGGATCGCAACGCAGTGCCCGATACGCTGGACGCCGAGATTGTGCGCGATGCGGCGCGGTTCCTGAAAGACGGTGAGAAGATGCAGCTGTCCTACGCCATCCAGAACACGCATCGGACCGTGGGGACCCGCGTGTCCAGCCATATCGTGCGGAATTTCGGGATGCGGAACACGTTCCAGGACGACCATCTGCATGTGAAGCTGCAGGGCTCGGCTGGTCAGTCGCTGGGGGCTTTTGCGGCGCCGGGTCTGAAACTGGAAGTGTCGGGTGATGCCAATGACTATGTCGGCAAAGGTCTGTCGGGCGGCATGATCGTCGTGCGCCCACCGCAGGTCAGCCCGCTGAAGGCAGACGACAACACGATTATCGGCAACACGGTTCTATACGGCGCCACCGACGGCCACCTGTTCGCAGCAGGTCGCGCAGGTGAACGGTTCGCGGTCCGGAACTCGGGTGCCAAAGTGGTGATCGAGGGCTGCGGCTCGAACGGGTGCGAATATATGACTGGCGGTGTGGCTGTGATTCTGGGCGACATTGGTGCCAACTTTGGCGCGGGCATGACCGGTGGCATGGCGTACCTGTACGATCCCGAAGGCAAGGCGCAGGCGTTGATGAACATGGAAACACTGGTGACCTGCCCGGTGACGGTGGATCACTGGATGGATCAGATGAAAACGCTGATTGAACGCCATGCTTTGGAAACCAACAGTCGCAAAGCTGCAGATATCCTGCAGCATTGGGATGTGGAAAAGGCAAACTTCCTTCAGGTTTGCCCAAAGGAGATGCTGAACAAGCTCAGCCATCCTCTGACCAACGAAGTTGAAGCAGTTCCGGCGGAATAAGACCCCGTCCGATCGTTAGTCGAGAAACCCGCGTGTCTCCTGAAACACGCGGGTTTTTCTATTTTTTGGCATTTTTGACGGCTTTCTTGCGTTTTTAATCGTTTCACGCCTAGCTAACGAAAACGTTATCTCGGCGCTCTGGTCGCCAGCCCATTTAACGCGTCGCAGGGAGCAGGCACATGCCAACAACCTACACAGATCAGTTTTTTGTCATCGACCCGGCCAATCCCGGAGCGAACGGCACGACACCTGGCTCGACCCTGACGATTCAGAAATTCGACATCGTCGACCAGAACGACAACGGCCTGATCAACCGGCTGAACAACGACTCGGTCGACGGATCAGACATTACGGCGTCCTATTTCAATGACATGGTGACCATAGAGTTGGATGACGGCACTCAGATCACCTACACGGGTGTGACCTTCTATCTTGCCGATGGGCGCGAGGTGTTTACACCCACCGACGGACAAGTTTTGGAAAGCGGGACGTTCGTCAGCTCATCTGCGACTGATTTCAGCGACACAGGAGGTTCATTTGGTTCGGTCGATATCGGAGCCGGCGATCTGGGCCCACCTTGTTTCACGCCCGGCACAATGATCGAGACGGCATCCGGCCCTCGCCGGGTCGAGGACTTGCGTCCCGGTGATCTGGTTCTGACCTCTGACAACGGGGCACAGCCTTTGCTTTGGGTCGGCAGAACAACGGTGAAAGCCCAGGGGAAACTTGCCCCGGTACGCTTTGAAGCCGGTGTTTTGGGGACGAACAAACCGCTGATCGTCTCTCCGCAACACCGTATTCTGATCGAGGACTGGCGCGCGCCCTATCTATTTGGGTATTCCGAAGTTCTGATTGCGGCGCATTGTCTTGTGAACGGCAAGACGGTCACGCGCGTCGAAGGTGGCGAGGTCGAATATCTGCATCTGCTGTTTTCACGACATGAGATCGTGACGGCAAATGGCGCAAAAAGCGAAAGTTTTTATCCGGGTCATGCCGTATCAATGGCCGACAGCCAAACGCAGGCCGAGATTTTGACCTTGTTTCCCGAGCTTGGTCGCGAAAACCCTGTTTTGCCGGATACCGCCCGTCCGGTAGTGCGCCCGCGCGAAGCCCGCGTAATCGCGATTTAACCCGTTCCATACCCGTCTTCGGCGTCGTATAGCAACAGCATGGCAAAAAAAGCAGCGCGCAAATCGAGCAGCAAGAAACGCAAGGCCGCTAAAAGAAAAACACCGATTATTCCGAGAATCCGCCGCTGGGTAGGGCGTGGGTTTTTGGTGGTGATCGCATGTGTTGTTGGGCTGGTGGTTTTGTATTCGGTGGTGAATCCGCCGGTGACCCACACGATCTGGTCCGAGTGGCGGCGCCTAGGTAAAGTCGAACGGGATTGGGTTCCGATAGAACAGATTTCTCCGGTCATGGCGCGCTCGGCTGTGGCGGCGGAAGACGCCAATTTCTGTCTGCACTGGGGCTTTGATGTCGAAGCCATTCGCGATGCACTTGAGGACGGAGGGTCAAGGGGTGCGTCAACGATTACACAGCAGGTGGTGAAGAATGTGTTCTTGTGGCAAGGGCGCAGCTGGATACGCAAAGCGCTTGAAACCTCGATCACACCGGTTGTCGAAATCTTTTGGAGCAAACAACGTATCCTTGAGGTGTATCTGAACGTGGCCGAGACCGGGAATGGCGTTTTTGGAGTCGAAGCAGCGGCTCAGCGTAACTTCAATGTACCCGCCTCCAAGCTGTCGCCGGTTCAGTCCGCTCGGATCGCTGCAATTCTGCCCTCCCCCCGAAACAGATCGGTCACTGATCCATCAGTACGCACACGTAGGCGGGCGGCCTCGATCCTGGATGGGGCGGCCACCATCCGCGCAGATGGTCGCGCAGATTGTTTCGAGGATTGAAATACTAACCCTCTCGGCGCTAAAGCTGGATTGTATTCACTGGTTCGATTGGAAGCTCATGGCGCGTCTGTTTCACGTTCCCCTGTCCCCATATTGCCGCAAGGTCCGTCTGTCGCTAGCGGAAAAGAAGATCGAGGTTGAGCTGGTCGAAGAGAAATACTGGGAGCAAGACCCGGATTTCCTGCGCCGCAATCCGGCGGGTAAAGTTCCCGTTCTGCGGTTGGACGGTCAGGTGATGGCGGAAAGCGCGGCGATTTGTGAATACATTGAGGAAACGCGCCCCGAGCCATCTTTGATGCCGAAGACCCCCGAAGCTCGGTATGAGGTGCGGCGTTTGGTGGGTTGGTTCGATGACAAGTTTCATCACGAGGTGACGTCGAAACTGTTGTATGAGCGGGTCAACAAGAAGATGACCGGTCAGGGATACCCGGACAGCAAGAACGTGAAAGAGGGTGCCAAGGCCATTAAATATCATCTGGATTATATGGCATGGTTGCTGGATCATCGGCGTTGGTTGGCCGGCGATCAGATGACGCTGGCGGATTTTGCGGCGGCTGCGCATTTGTCGGCGTTGGATTATATTTCGGATGTGGATTGGAACCGGTCGGCGGCGGTGAAGGATTGGTATGCCAAGATCAAGTCCCGGCCTGCGTTCCGGTCGATACTGGCGGATCAGGTGCCGGGGTTCCGGCCTCCGCCGCATTACGCGGATCTGGATTTCTGATAGGGTGGAAGGGGGGCTGTCTGCCCCCCATCGCGCCGGGGCGCGATTCCCCCCGAAGGTATTTTTAGCCAGATGAAGAGCGGATCGGATTTAAAGCGCAAGGTGGTCGCTCGGGCATTGAGCGAGGGGTTTGTGTCCTGTCGGATTTGTCGGCCGTGGGATGTGCCGGAAGTGCCCGCGCGGTTGCAGGCGTTTTTGGATTCCGGGTATCACGGACAGATGGGGTGGATGGCCGAACGGACCCATTGGCGGGGCGATCCGTCGGCTTTGTGGCCCGAGGCGCGGTCGGTGATCATGCTGGCCGAGAGCTATACGTCTGAACATGATCCTACCGAGGTTTTGAGCCATCCAGACCGGGCTGCGATTTCGGTCTACGCGCAGAACAAGGATTACCATGATCTGGTGAAAAAACGCCTGAAGCGGTTGGCGCGGTGGTTGATTGCCGAAGGTGGCGGCGAGGTGAAGGTGTTCGTGGATACCGCGCCGGTGCCTGAGAAGGCCCTGGGCCATGCGGCGGGGTTGGGTTGGCAGGGGAAGCACACCAATTTGGTCAGCCGTGATTGGGGAAATTGGGCCTTTATAGGCTCTGTTTTCACCACATTGGACCTGCCTGCGGATATAGCCGAGGTGGATCATTGCGGATCGTGTCGCGCTTGTTTGGATGCCTGTCCAACGGATGCGTTTCCTGCGCCGTACAAGTTGGATGCGCGGCGGTGTATTTCCTATCTGACCATCGAACATAAGGGGCCGGTGGACGAAGAGTTGCGCGGCAAGTTGGGCAATCGGATTTACGGATGCGATGATTGTCTCGCAGCCTGTCCGTGGAACAAGTTTGCCGTTGCGGCCAGCGATATTCGCTATGCTGCGCGGGATGATTTGGTGGCCCCGCCTCTGGCCGAATTGGCGGGGTTGGATGATGCGGCGTTTCGGGCCAAGTTCTCGGGCTCGCCCATTAAGCGGATCGGGCGGGATCGGTTTGTGCGCAATGTATTGTATGCGATCGGCAATTCCGGTTTGCCCGCAATGAAGCCGGTGGCGCAGGGGTTGGTGGATGATCCGGACCCAGCCGTGGCAGATGCCGCGCGCTGGGCGGTGCAACAACTGCCATAAGTGCCGCAAACAGGCTGGACGTGTCGGTCCAAACCGCTACACCCAATTCAGCGAACAGGAAGGAGAACCCGATGGCGCTGGCTTTGGGGGTGGATACGGGTGGAACCTATACGGATGCGGTGCTGATCCGGGATGAGGCTGAGGTGATCGCCTCGGCCAAGTCGCTGACCACGCGGGCGGATTTGGCGATTGGCGTCGGTAAGGCGATTTCGGCTGTGTTGGAACAGGCAGCGGTTGGCCCTGAGCAAATCTCTATGGCATCTTTGTCGACCACTTTGGCCACCAATGCTCTGGTCGAGGGGCAGGGCGGGCGTGTGGCGCTGGTCTATATCGGGTTCAAAGAGGGCGACCTGGATCGGCACGGGTTGCGCGACGCGTTGAAGGGTGATCCGGCCTTGGTTATTGCCGGGGGCCACAGCCATGCAGGGGGTGAAGCTGCTCCGCTGGATGTGGCGGCGTTGGAGGCGTTTTTAGAATCTCATAAAGGCATTTCCGGCTTTGCTGTGGCCGCGCAATTTGCTACGCGTAACCCCGCACACGAGTTGGAAGCGGCGCGGATTATCACCGAGCGGACAGGCGCTCCGGTCACATGTTCTAATCACCTGTCGGCCAAGCTGAATGGGCCGAAACGGGCGGTGACGGCGGTATTAAATGCACGGCTGATCGGGATGATCGAGCGGCTGATCGGACGGGCGCAGGATCAGTTGCTGGCGCTGGGCATTACTGCGCCGATGATGGTGGTGCGTGGCGATGGTGCGTTGATGAGCGCCGAGCAGGCGCGGGAACGCCCGATTGAGACGATCCTCAGCGGGCCTGCGGCCTCGATCGTGGGGGCCAGTTGGTTGACCGGGGCTGAGAATGCCTTGGTATCGGATATTGGCGGGACAACCACGGATATTGCGCTGATCCGCGACGGTAAGCCCGCGATTGATCCCAATGGTGCGCAGGTTGGCGGTTTCCGCACCATGGTCGAGGCGGTGGCGATGCGCACCCATGGTCTGGGCGGCGACAGTCAGGTCCATGTGGTGACCGAGGGGCTGGGAGGCGGCGTGGTCCTTGGGCCGCGTAGGGTATTGCCAGTGTCGCTGATCGCGGCCGAGGCCCCGGATGTGGTGCATGCTGAGTTGGACAAACAACTGCGCGCGACCACGGTAGGTGAACATGACACGCGGTTTGCCCGTCGCGTGCCCGGTATCCATGCCGAGGGGCTGGGTGCGCGGGAAGAGGTGTTGTTGGACCGTCTTGGCGATCAGGTTTTGCCGCTGAGCGATCTGTTGCGCACACGGATGGAGAATGGGGCTCTGACGCGGTTGGTGGATCGCGGGATCGTTCAGGTCTCGGGCGTGACGCCGTCGGATGCCAGCCACGTTTTGGGGCGGCTGGACGCCTGGGATGCCGACGCCGCGCGCAAGGCGTTGGAACTGGTGTCACGCAAACGGGTCGGGTCGGGTGATGTGCTGGCGAAAACGCCCGAGGCTTTGGCGCAGATGATCGGGGATCAGTTGACCGAGCAGACCTCATTGATCTTATTAGAGACTGCTTTTGCCGAAGAAGCCGAGGATTTTGGTATCCCTTCCGCCGATCTGGCGCGGCATGTTCTGACCCGCAAGGGGTTGGCCGGGCATCGGGGCCTGCTGGCGTTGGATGCGGCGCTGAACGTGGATGTGATCGGGTTGGGTGCGTCGGCCCCTAGCTATTACCCGGCGGTCGGGGAGCGTTTGCATTGCAAGATGATCTTGCCCGAACATACCGGCGTGGCCAATGCCATCGGTGCGGTCGTCGGTCGCCTGACTTTGCGCCGGGCGGGGACAGTCACGTCGCCGTCCGAGGGCAAGTTCCGAGTGCATCTTGAGGACGGGCCGCAAGATTTCAACGATTCAGAGGCGGCGCTAACCCTGCTGGAATCCGTGCTAAGATCCGAGGCCGAAGGCGCGGTGCGTGACGCCGGGGCCGAGGATATCCGCGTGATCGTTGACCGCGACATCCGCACTGCCCGCGTCGAGGCGCAGGAGGTGTTTGTCGAAGCCATGATCACGGTTGAAGCCAGCGGCCGCCCAAGGGTTGCCGCCGGCTGATCGCTTATTCCGCCGCGTCGCGTTTGGGCAGAACCCAGTCGGGCCGCGGGAAATGGCAGGTATAGCCGTTGGGGATACGCTCCAGATAGTCCTGATGCTCGGGCTCGGCGTCCCAGAAATCACCGACGGGCTCCAGCTCGGTCACGACTTTGCCGGGCCAGATACCGCTAGCGTTCACATCGGCAATCGTATCCAACGCCACCTGTTTCTGATCGTCATCCACATAGTAGATGGCCGAACGATAGCTCATCCCGCGGTCATTGCCCTGACGGTTTACCGTGGTCGGATCGTGGATCTGGAAGAAGAACTCCAGCAACTCACGATAGCTGATCTGCGCAGGATCAAAGAAAATCTCGATCCCTTCGGCATGGGTGCCGTGGTTGCGGTAGGTGGCGTTGGGGACATCGCCGCCGGTATAGCCGACGCTGGTGCGGGACACACCCGGCAGCTTGCGGATCAGGTCCTGCATTCCCCAGAAACAACCTCCGGCCAGGACAGCGCGTTCTTCGGTCATCAGATTTCCTCCACATGGATCAGATAGTCGGCATAGCCTTCTGCCTCCATGTCATCGCGGTGGACAAACCGCAAGGAGGCTGAGTTGATGCAATAGCGCAGCCCGCCATGTTCGCGCGGACCGTCGGGGAAGACGTGGCCCAGATGGCTGTCGCCGTATTTCGAGCGCACTTCGGTACGGATCATGCCGTGAGTGGCGTCGTGAAACTCTTCCACATGTTCATGCACGATGGGTTTGGTGAAGCTGGGCCAGCCACAGCCGGATTCGTATTTGTGGGTCGAGGCGAACAGCGGCTCGCCCGAGACGATATCCACATAGATCCCCGGTTCCTTGTTGTTCAGCAGCTTGCCAGTGCCCGGGCGTTCTGTCCCGCTGTTCTGCGTAACGTGATATTCTTCAGGTGAGAGGGCGGCGATGGCCTCGGGGGATTTGGTGTATTGAGTCATGGATCCTCCGGTCGGTTGGTTTGCACCATTATTTGGGGGCTGGGGCGCAGAAATCAAAGCCTGATTCACGCACCTCGCGTGCTCGTGCGTTGATCCGGTGGGCGATTTGGCGCGTATACTGTGGCAGAGGAGAGTTCACCATGTTCCGCATCTTGCTGTTGACCGCTTTGATTCTGACCGGGCGCACCGTGCAGGCCGCGCCGCTGACCGGAGAGTTTCCGTCCATCGACGGCGGCACCCTGTCGATCGCGGATTGGCGGGGGCAGCCGGTTTTGGTGGTGAACACGGCCTCGCATTGTGGCTTTACCGGGCAATACAGCGCGCTGCAGCAAGTCCACGAAGACTATGGTCCGCGTGGTCTGGTCGTGCTGGCGGTACCGTCGGATTCCTTCAATCAGGAATTGGGATCGGCGGAAGAGGTCAAGGAGTTCTGCGATTTCAACTACAACCTGACCCTGCCGATGACGGACATTACCCCAGTTCGGGGCGCTGAGGCGCATCCTTTCTACCAACAGGTCGCGGCGCTGACCGGGTTTGAGCCCAGTTGGAACTTCAACAAAATCCTTCTGGACACTGAAGGCGAAGTTGTAGCGACCTATGGCGCGACCACGCGCCCCGATTCCCGGCAAGTTCTGTCTCAGGTCGAGGCTTTGCTGCCCTGAGCAGGTTGCCGCGATAACTGAACGGCCAAAATCCCGGCTGTGGTGATCAGTACGCCAACGGCATCCAGTGGGCCGAGTTTCTCCCCCAGAAGCAACGTAGCAATCGTCACACCGAAAACAGGGTTTAGGAAGTGGAAGGTGGCTGCGCGGGTCGCTCCGATCCGGTCTAGCAACAGGAACCAGATCAGAGTGGCCAACAAGCCGGGGAACAGGGTTGTGTAGGTGAAAGCCAGCGCCAGCGGAACGGTGAGGTGGATATGGATCACCTCGAACAGCGGTGCCGCGACAAACAAAACGGCCGAGCCCACCAGCATCTGCAACCCCACGACCATCATGAAATTCCCGCCCGAGGTCGCCCCGCGCACCGCCAAGGTGGCGAAGGTCAGTGCCAAGGCTCCAACACCACAGAGCATCACGCCGAACATATCAACGCCCGCGCTGATGCGGCTGCTCATGATCAGTGCGACGCCTGCAAACCCTGCCAGCAGGCCGATCACGCCCATGGGCCGCAGACGATCACCCAAAAACAGCCAGCTTGCCAGCGCCACCAGCAGGGGCATAGTCGAGGCGATAATGGCGGCAACCGACGCCTCAATCGTTTGCATTGCGTAGAAATTCAGACCCAAATACAGGGCATTTTGGCAGATTCCAAACAGGATGGTCGCGTACCATTGTTGCGGCGTCAGCCGCCAACTCTGTCCCATTGCGCGCGCAATGGCCACGCCGATCAACCCGGAAATCAAAAAGCGCAGTGCCAGCGAAAACAGCGGTGATGCGTCCATCACGATGATCCGCGCCGAAGTAAAGGCCGACGACCAGATCAGTGCAAATGTTAGCCCCATGGCCATGGCGCGCAGATCCATCGCCCATCCCCTTTGTTGGTTTCGCGCACTGTTCCTTAAATCAGTAAGGGTCGCAAGATGTACCGTCTGGCCGTAGTAACTAGGAATCTCATAAGGGCACCACACGCGGGGCGCACAATTTAATTCTTACCGGAGTTGGAGTTACTTTTCGGCCCGCTAGATCATAAGTGACCACAACAAAGGCGAAGCCCGTTATGTTGCAAGAGAAGCGAAAAGACCTGGATTCGGAGCGGCAGAAAAAGCTGCTGTTTCGGCTTGTGGATGAACTCAGTCAATCTTCGCCTGATCTGTACTATCGCCCAACCAGTGAGATCGCGACGTACCTTGAAACGTATATTCGTAAGGAAGCAAAACTGTCTGCAGACGATCGGGCCTTGATGAACCGGCTCAGCCGTCGTGATCTGGAAGTGCTATTAAGTTTGCACTGATCCCCAAGAAAAAGGGCCCCCAAACGGCGGCCCTTGATCGTATGTTTGCGACAGCTGAGATCAGCCGTTGACGCTGTCCTTCAGTGCCTTCGCAATGGTCATTTTAACCACCTTGTCGGCCTCTTTCTTGAACTGCTCGCCGGTGGCGGGGTTGCGCACCATGCGCTCGGGGCGTTCGCGGCAGTAGATTTTGCCAACGCCGGGCAGGGTCACTGCGCCGCCGGCCGAAACTTCGCGTGTGATCAGGCCGGTCATGGCCTCCAGCGCGGCGTTCGCGGCTTTTTTGTCAGTCCCCATTTCCTCAGCGAGAGCAGCAACCAGCTGAGTCTTTGTCATAGGCTTTGCCATTTCTTGGTCTCCTTAACGTGCCCGATGTCTTGGGCCTCACCGCGTAACTGTAACGGGATATTGTGGTCGAACACAACGAATAGTAGCGCGAAAAACCCTAAAAATAGGGGGAAAACGTTGCTTTTTTGCTTCAGAGAAAGGCTGTTTCGTCAAAAGAACGCAATTTCCGGCTGTGCAGACGCTCAAGCGGCATGCCTCGCAGGTGTTCCATCGCGCGAATTCCGATCGCCAAATGGCGGCTGACCTGTGTGGTATAGAAGTCCGAGGCCATGCCCGGAAGCTTCAATTCCCCGTGCAGCGGTTTGTCCGAGACACAGAGCAAAGTGCCATAGGGCACCCGGAACCGATATCCATTGGCGGCGATCGTGGCGCTTTCCATATCCAGCGCAATCGCGCGAGACTGGCTGAGGCGCTGCACCGGGCCGGACTGGTCGCGCAGTTCCCAGTTGCGGTTGTCGACCGAGGCGACGGTGCCGGTGCGCATGACGCGCTTTAGCTCGTAGCCGTCCAGTTCTGTCACTTCGGCCACGGCGCGTTCCAACGCCACCTGCACTTCGGCCAAGGGCGGGATCGGCACCCAGACGGGCAGGTCATCGTCCAGCACCTTGTCTTCACGTAGATAGGCATGGGCCAGCACGAAATCCCCCAGCGCCTGCGTGTTGCGCAAGCCGGCGCAATGGCCAACCATCAGCCACGCATGTGGTCGCAGAACTGCGATATGGTCGGTCGCGGTTTTTGCGTTGGATGGCCCCACCCCGATATTGACCAACGTGATCCCCGACCCATCGGCGCGTTTCAGGTGGTAGGTCGGCATCTGAGGCAGCTTCAGCGGCTGCTCCAAAACGCCATCGGCCGAGGTGATCTGCGCATTCCCGGTTGACACAAAGCTGGTATAGCCGCTTTCCGGGTCGGCCAGTTGTTCGCGGGCGTAGTTCTCGAACTCGGACACGTAGAACTGGTAGTTGGTGAACAGCACATGGTTTTGGAAGTGGCTGGGATCGGTGGCAGTGTAGTGCGCCAGACGGGCCAGCGAATAATCCACACGCTGGGCGGTGAACAGCGCCAAGGGGCCAATCTCGGTTTCGTGGTCATGCACCCCGTTGACGATATCGTCATTGGTGGTCGTCAGATCCGGCACGTCGAACACATCGCGCAAGGTGAATCCCGCCGCGCCCTGATGCGGCACCACGAGGTCGGGGTTATTGGCCACCGCGAAATGAACCGGGATGGGTGTATCCGAGGCGCCAATCGTCACTGGTTGGTCGTGGTTTTTGATCAGCAGGGCAATTTGTTGGGTCAGATAGGCCCGGAACAGATCGGGCCGTGTGACCGTCGTGGCATGGGTGCCGGGTTCCGAGACGTGACCAAAGCTCAGCCGGCTGTCCACATGCGCGTATGAGGTCGTTTTGATGCGAATCTCGGGGTAATAGGCTCTGAAACGCTCAGTCGGAGTGCCTACCTCCATCGCTTTGGCGAAGTTTTCGCACAGGAAACTTGTGGCCTTTTCGTAGAGCTCTTCCAGGCGCGCCACGGCTGCAGCAGGGTCGGTGAATTTCTCAGGGTTTGGGACGTCGGGTGTTCTTATTATTGTCATGCGAGGGGTTCCAAAAGGTCGATCTTTTCAAATGTCCGCACATCCACCAGCCCAAGGTCGGAAATCCGCAGTTCGGGGATCACGACAAGGGCCAGCAGCGAGTGCTGCATATAGGCGTTGTTCAACTGACAGCCGCAGTCCTGCATCGCCTGAACCATCCGGTCCGCCTTGGCGGCCACATCGGCGGCGGGACTGTCGGACATCAGGCCAGCGATGGGCAGTTCCACCATCGCCAGTTCCTCGCCGTCGCGGAAAAGGGTGATACCTCCGCCCACCTCGGCCAGCCGGTTCGCCGCCAGCGCCATCTGTTCGCGGTCGGTGCCGACCACGATCATATGGTGGCTGTCATGCGCTACGGTCGAGGCCATGGCCATGCGCCCTTGATACCCAAAGCCCGAGACAAAGGCGTTCGTGACCCCTCCGGTTGCGCGGTGCCGTTCGACCAGCGCAATCTGGCAGACGTCGCCTTCGCCCTCGACCAGCCCGCCGATGATCGGCAATTCTGCCTTCAGCGCCTTGGTCGGGGCCTGATTCTCCACCACGCCGATCACATTGGCCCGCACGCGGTTGGCACCCTCGGGGGCTTTGATTTCAAAATCGGTATCAGCCAGCACATGGCCCAGATGCACCGTATTGCGCGCGCTGTCCGGCCAGTTCAGATGCGGGCAGTCCACGGTGATCGCGCCATTTTCGGCGACGATCTGGCCGCGGGCGATCGCCACCTCAATTGGAAGCTCGCGCAAATCAGAACTGAGGATAACATCCGCCCGCCTGCCCGGTGTGATCGACCCGATCTCGCGTTCCAGCCCGAAATGGGTGGCTGTGTTGATCGTCGCCATTTGCAGTGCGATCAGCGGGTCACATCCGCAGGCAATCGCGTGGCGCACCACGCGGTTCATATGCCCCTCATTCACCAATGTGCCCGAGTGGCAATCATCCGTGCACAGAATAAAGCCGCGCGGGTCTAACCCTTTCTCGGTCACCGCCGTGATCTGGCTTTCCACGTCATACCAGGCCGAGCCCAGCCGCATCATCGACCGCATCCCCTGCCGCACCCGAGCTATGGCGTCGGCTTCGCAAGTTCCCTCGTGGTCGTCAGCGGGGCCGCCGGCAACATAAGCCGCAAAATCAGGCCCTAAATCGGGTGATGCATAGTGTCCTCCCACGGTTTTGCCCGCATTCTGAGTCGCCGCGATCTCGGCCAGCATCTTGCGGTCGCCGTGGATCACACCGGGGAAATTCATCATCTCACCCAATCCGATGATGCCGGGCCAGTTCATCGCCTCGGCCACGTCCTCGGGGGTGATTTCATAGCCCGTTGTTTCAAGCCCTGGGGCCGACGGCGCGCAGGACGGCATCTGGGTGAAGATGTTGACCGGTTGCATCAACGCCTCGTCATGCATCATGCGCACGCCGTCCAGTCCCAGCACATTGGCAATCTCATGCGGGTCGGTGAACATCGACGTCGTGCCATGAGGAATGACCGCGCGGGCAAACTCCGCCGGGGTCAGCATCCCTGATTCGATATGCATATGCGCGTCGCACAGACCGGGCAGCATATAGCGCCCATTGGCCTCGATGATCTGCGTCTTTGGGCCGATGCAATGCGAGGCATCCAGTCCCACATAGGCGATGCGCCCGTCTGCGATCGCGATGTCATGATCCGGCAGCGCTTCGCGCGTGTGTACGTTCACCCAGATCCCGCCGCGCACGACCATGTCGGCTGGATCACGTCCAGCGGCAACAGCGATCAATCGGGGGGCGGTATCGGGCCAACTTGGGAAAGGCGTATATTCCATGGCTCAACTTTTCTGAATGTGTCCGAAGGTGCAACCCCTGCCGAACATCTATCATCAAACCGTCACGCAGCGCGTCAGCGCTGCCCGGCCCAACCAAAGGAGGGGGCGCGAAAGCGCCCCTGACGATGGGCGGGAGCGCCTACCCCGCCAGATCGCGGGCAATTTCCCGCCTTACCCAATCGGCGAACAGGACGGCACCCGGCGTTTCCTCGGCCTGAGGCGACAGTAGCAGGTAATAAGCCTCGGGCATCTCCGCACGATACTCAAACGGAGCCACCAGTTGTCCGCGCTCGATCAGGTCGCGAGCTATGGTGTCATGGGTCAGGCAATACCCACCCCCGGCCATCGCAACAGACAGGCTAACCAGATAGGTTGTTGAATAGGTTATGGGTGAATTTTCCCAATTTAGACCCTGTTCCGTGATCCAATTCTGCCAATTCGACAACAGGTTAGAGCAATCAAACAGGGGTTGTTCCTGAATATCTTCCAGCCGCACTTCATAGCCCGGCGCGCAGACCGGGTAATAGTGATCGGTGCGCAGTAACTCGGTGCGCACCGTGTCGGACGGGCGCAGGGAATAGCGGATTTCGACCGCAGCGCCCTCGGCCATTTCGCGCGGCTCCCAGAGTTCGGTGAAGATGTTCAATTGCACATCCGGGTGCGCAGCCCGGAACCGGGGCAGGCGCGGTCCCAACCAGTTCACGGCAAAAGTGATGTTGCTTTGAACCTGAACCGCGTTCTGCTGCGCGCCGGTGACGGCCTGCGTGCCACGCACCAGCGTGCGAAACGCCTCACGCACCACGGGCAGATAGGTGATTCCGGCCTCGGTCAGCTCTAGCGCGCGAGGACGGCGCAGAAACAGAGGTTGGCCCAGATAACCCTCAAGCGATTTTATCTGCTGACTGACCGCGCTTTGCGTCATGTTCAGATCACGCGCCGCACCGGTGAACGACAAGTGTCGCGCGGCGGCCTCGAACGTACGCAGCCAACCCAGCGGAGGAAGCGATGTCTGCATTGGCATAATCTCACCATTAGTTCAGCTTATGGAATAGGTGAGAATTTTTCGTTGGTCAAATCTGCCTTGCGTCGCCACCTTCTTGAGAAACCAGATGGAGGAGCCCGCCATGACCGTCACCGAATTGCGTCCCAATATCGACTACTGGCCCGAGCGGGTCGACCTGGCTGCCACCTTCCGCTGGACTGAACGCCTGAACATGCACGAGTCCGTGGCCAACCACTTCAGTTTAGCCGTCAACGAGGACGGAACGCAGTTCCTGATGAACGCCAATCAGATGCATTTCGCACGGATCAAGGCGTCGAATCTGTTGCTGCTGGATGCCAATGATCCCGATGTGATGGATCAGCCGGGCGCGCCCGACCCGACCGCTTGGGGCTTGCATGGCTCGATCCACCGCCATTGCCCGCATGCGCGCTGTGTGATGCATGTGCATTCGATCTTTGCAACCGTTCTGGCCTCGTTGGCCGATAGCAGCCTACCGCCGATCGACCAGAACACTGCCACCTTCTACAACCGCTATGTGGTGGACCAGGAATTCGGCGGGCTGGCCTTCGAAAGCGAAGGTGAGCGTTGCGCCGCGATGCTGTCGGACCCGAAGAAGAAGGTCATGATCATGGGCAACCATGGCGTGCTGGTGACTGGCAGCGACCCGGCCGATACGTTCAACCGCCTCTATTACTTCGAACGCGCGGCCGAGACATATATCCGCGCTTTGCAAACCGGCCAGCCCCTGCGTGTCTTGTCCGATGAGATTGCGGAAAAGACCGCGCAGGAACTGGACGACTACCCCGATCAGGCCGAGGCGCATCTGCGGGAAATCAAGGCTCTGCTGGATGCAGAGGGTTCGGATTACGCCAGCTAAAGGCAATTGCCATGACTGATTCTGCACAAGACCCCGAAGCCGCCCGCTGGCACTATCACCCCGAAGGTCCTGTGGGTTTGAACCCGCTGTTCGCATGGCCTCCGCGCCCCGCCTCCGTGTTGAAGTGGTACAGCGGGGCGTGGTTGCAGATTACCTCACTGACCCTGTGTATGGGGCTGGCGGTCATTGCCTATGCCGTATTTTTCCCTGGTTTAGAGTCAATGAAGAGCTTTGCTCCGGGGTGGATGTTCCGCATTTGGCTGCTGAACATGGTGCCTCAGATCTTGGTGGCGGGCGGGCTGCATTGGTGGCTTTACATGCGCAAGGGGCAGGGCATGTACAAAAAGTTCGACCGCCGCGACCTGACGCGAGACAACGGCAATTTCACCTTCCGCAATCAGGTCTGGGACAATATCTGGTGGACGCTGGGCAGCGCCATGACCGTGGCGACCGTGTATCAATGGGTGATCTATTGGGCGATGGCCAACGGATATGTGCCGACAGTCACTTGGGCCAGCGCGCCGATTTGGTTTATCGTCTGGATGTTGTTCATCCCGATGTGGTCTGGCTTGCATTTCTATTGGGTGCATCGGCTGGAGCATCACCCAAAGCTCTATAAACACGTCCACGCCGTGCATCATCGCAACGTCAATATCGGCCCGTGGTCGGGGATATCGAACCATTGGTATGAAAACCTGCTGTATTTCACGACCTATTTCATTCATCTGATCGTGCCGTCCCACCCTCTGCATCTTCTGTTTCACACGTATTTCCAGCAGATCAGCCCGGTTCTGTCCCATTCAGGGTTTGAAAAGCTGAAAGCCGGAGAAACTGAAGCGGCCCGTGCGGGGGACTTTTTTCACCAGCTTCATCACCGGTATTTCGAGTGCAACTATGGCACCTCGGAGATCCCCTTCGACAAGTGGTTTGGCACCTATCACGATGGGTCTGCCGAGGCGACGACGCGGACGCGGGCCTATAAAAAGCAGATGTATACCTAACCGGATCGCATTGCGCGCGGGGTGGTCCCGAACTCGGTCCGAAAGGCTCGGGTCAGGGCGCTGGGGTCGTCATAGCCTGCGCGCAGGGCGATCTCGGCGATGGTCAGGTCGGTCTCGGCTGCCAGTTTCCGGGCCAGGTTCAGGCGCAGGCGGCGATAGACCTGTGCGGGGCCTGCGCCCAGTTCGGTTTGCATTCGGGCCGCCAGTGCCTTTTGCGATCGTCCAACCCGGCGGGCGATCTCGGGGATGGGCAAGGGCGTTTCCAGGTGTTCCTGCATCAGCGCCAGCGCCTTGTTCACATAGCTGCTGGTCGCACCCGCCCCGCCGGAATGAGACCTGGCGGAATCGCGGGTCATGAAAAGCTGCGCAACCTCCAGCGCCAAAGCCTGCCCGTGGTCTCGCCCAATCAGGTGCAGCACCAGATCAAACGCCGCCATCGCGCCAGAACAGGTAATGCGGTCGCCGTCGATCACGTAGCGTTCGCGCTGTGCGTCTATCTCGGGGAACCGCTCGGTAAAACTGCCCAATTCTTCCCAGTGGATCGTCGCACGGTGCCCGTCCAGTAATCCGGCCAGCGCCAACAACCAGCTTCCTGTGTCCAGCCCGGCCAGCGCACTGTAACGCCCCGCTGCGGATCGCAACCCCGCCAGCGTCCGCCACCCGCCATGGGCGCGAAACCCGTAAGAGGGCATGACGAGCAACGTATCGCCCCGTGCATTCTGCAAGATGTCATGTGGCGCGACTTGGAGCCCCGAAGATGACGTGACGGGCGCACGATCTAGTGACAGAAATTGCCAGTCATACAGCTTGCGCCCCGCGATGGAATTCGCCGCCCGCAAGGGTTCGACCGCATTCGCAAGGCAGTGGTTGGAAAAGCCGTCGAACAGAAGCACTCCGAATTGCTGCGGCGCAGCGGGGGATTTGATCCATTTTTGCATGATTTAGGTCTATTTTTGCATATTCAGATTGGCAAGCCACGTCAGGATATCCGCAACCCCAGATGTGGAGACCCCAGATGCAATATGGCCTGTCCGACGAACAAGAGATGATCGCCGCGACCGTTCGCAGCTTTGTCGAAAACGAAATCTACCCGCACGAAGAGTTGGTCGAGCGGACCGGCGAAGTCCCACACGAGATCGCCGCCGAGATCAAGCGCAAGACGATCGAGTTGGGTTTTTACGCTTGCAACTTCCCGGAAAGCGTCGGCTGTGCCGGGCTAAACCATCTGGAATTTGCGCTGGTCGAACGCGAGTTGGGCCGGGGATCGATGGCGTTGAACCATTTCTTCGGGCGGCCTCAGAACATTCTGATGGCATGCGAAGGCGATCAGGTCGACCGTTACCTGATGCCGGCCGTCCGGGGTGAAAAGATGGACGCGCTGGCGATGACTGAACCGGGTGCGGGTTCGGACGTGCGGGGGATGAAATGCGCTGCCGTGCGAGATGGGGGCGACTGGGTGGTCAATGGCACCAAGCACTTCATCTCGGGCGCGGAACATGCAGACTTTATCATCGTCTTCATCGCAACCGGTGAAGATCAGACACCGAAAGGCCCCAAGAAACGCATCACTGCCTTTCTGGTCGATCGCGGCACCCCCGGCTTCACAATCCGGGATGGGTACAAGTCGGTCAGCCATCGCGGCTACAAGAACATGGTGCTGGACTTCGACGATTGCCGCCTGCCGGATGCGCAGGTTCTGGGCGAGGTCGATGGCGGGTTTCAGGTGATGAACACTTGGCTCTATGCCACCCGGATCACCGTTGCCGCCATGTCGGTCGGTCGCGCGCGCCGAGCGTTCGACTATGCGCTGGACTATGCCGCCACGCGTGAGCAATTCGGCCAGAAGATCGGCAAGTTTCAGGGCGTCTCATTCCAGATTGCAGACATGATCACCGAGATTGATGCCGCCGATCTGCTGACCCTTGCTGCCGCCGATCGTCTGGACAAGGGGCTGCCCGCCAACCGTGAGATCGCCTCGGCCAAATTGTACGCCTCGGAAATGCTGGCCCGGGTGACAGATGCGGCGATTCAGGTGCATGGCGGGATGGGTCTGATGGACGACTACCCGCTGGAGCGATTCTGGCGTGACGCGCGTGTCGAACGCATCTGGGACGGAACCAGCGAGATTCAGCGCCACATCATCAGCCGCGATCTGCTGCGGGCGCTGGGCGCATGACGACAGCGCTGGCCCGAGCGCTGAACCCTAAAACTATCGCCGTGATCGGCGGAGGCGCGTGGTGTGCGGCAGTCATCGAACAGGCGCGCAAGTTCGGGTTCAAGGGCGAGATTTGGCCGGTTCATCCTAAAGCGGTCGAAGTTGCTGGGGAGCGGGCGTTCGCAACGCTCGAAAATTTACCCTCTGCACCTGACATGGCATTTATCGGTATCAACCGCCACGCAACCGTCGAGGCGGTTGCGGTTCTGTCCGCGATGGGTGCGGGCGGCGCGGTCTGTTTTGCCTCGGGTTTTACCGAGGCTCAGGCCGAAGACCAATCAGGCGCGGGCTTGCAGGATCAACTGATCGCCGCCGCCGGTGAGATGCCAATATTGGGTCCGAATTGTTATGGCTTCATTAACGGTTTGGATCGCGTGGCCGTATGGCCCGATCAGCACGGCATGCGACCTGTGGATCGCGGAGTCGCGATCCTGACGCAAAGCTCGAACATTGCCATCAACATGACCATGCAGCGCCGCGCTTTGCCGTTGGCCTTCATGCTGACCTGTGGGAACCAGGCGCAGACGCATCAAGCCCAGATTGCCTCGGCGTTGTTGGATGACGACCGCATTACGGCCATCGGCGTGCATATCGAAGGGTTTGGCGATCTGCGCAAATGGGAGGCGCTGGCTAAAAAGGCTCGTCAGTGCGGTGTCCCGATTGTCGCGCTGAAGATGGGACGGTCGGTCCATGCCCAGGCGGCAACGATTTCGCATACGGCCTCGCTGGCGGGTCAAGACGCGGGTGCGCAGGCGTTTCTGGATCGGTTGGGGATTGCCCGCTTGGATGACATCCCCAGCTTTCTGGAATGCCTCAAGCTGTTGCATGTAACCGGGCGTCTGGACAGCAACGGGCTTGGTACGATCAGCTGCTCGGGGGGCGAGGCCAGTTTGGCCGCTGATATGGCTGAGGGTCGCGATCTGCACTTTCCGCCTCTGACGGATACGCAACGCACCGATCTGCGCGCGGCTTTGGGGCCGATGGTGGCGCTGGCGAATCCGCTGGACTACCACACCTATATCTGGCGCGACACGCAGGCGATGACGCGCGCGTGGTCTGCGATGATGGGGCCGGAACAGGCACTGACTATGGCCATTGTGGACTATCCGCACACTGATCAAACCGATTGGACCTGTGCGACGCAGGCCGCGTTGAGTTGCGTGGCACAAACCGGGCGGCCCTTTGCAGTAACGGCGACTCTGCCCGAGTTGATGCCCGAGCACGTCGCGCGGCGACTGATGGATGGCGGGGTTATTCCCTTCGCCGGGCTGCATGAGGCACTGTCGGCTGTCGAAGCGGCGGCGCGCCCTGCAGGTCAGGACTCTGATCCGGTGGTCCTTCCCAGTACTGCCAATCCAAACGTTACGCTGACCGAGGCGGAGGCCAAGGACCAGCTTGCAGCCTTCGGTGTGTCCACTCCGAAAAGGTTGGTGATTCAGGCCGATGCCGCCTGTGCGGGTGACTTGACCGGTCCTTTCGCCGTCAAGGGCGTTGGACTGGCCCATAAGTCGGATCACGGGGCGGTTCAGTTAGGGGTAAGCGCGGGCGATTTGCCGGCCGTCGCGGCCCATATCGGCACCCATGAAGTTCTGATCGAGGAAATGGCGCCCGAAGGCGTTGCCGAGTTGCTAATCGGTGTCACCTGCGATCCGGCCCATGGTTATGTTCTGACCTTAGGCGCTGGCGGGGTGTTGACGGAAATCCTACGGGACTCGGTGTCTCTGCTGATCCCGTCGCCTCGGAATGTAGTTGAAAAGGCGCTGGGCGAGCTGGCCTGTGCGCCGTTGTTGGCTGGCTATCGCGGCAAGCCCGCCGCAGATATGGGCGCGATCCTGGATACGGTCGAGGCCGTGCAGGCCTATGTTATTGCCAACGCAACCCATGTCAGCGAAGTTGAAATCAATCCGCTTATCTGCGGGCCTAAAGGGGCCGTGGCGGTGGATGCACTGATCCGAAAGGCACGCACATGAACCCGGTCAAAACCCAGCGCGACGGCGCGATATTGCAGGTCACTCTGGACCGTCCCAAAGCCAATGCGATTGATCTGGCCACCAGCCGCGTTATGGGCGAGGTGTTTCGGGATTTCCGCGATGACCCGGACCTGCGCGTGGCGATCATCACCGGCGGCGGCGACAAGTTCTTTTGCCCCGGCTGGGATCTGAAGGCTGCGGCGGATGGCGACGCAGTGGATGGCGATTATGGTGTGGGCGGCTTCGGCGGGTTGCAAGAGCTGCGCGATATGAACAAGCCGGTGATTGCCGCCGTGAACGGTATCGCCTGCGGTGGCGGGCTGGAACTGGCGCTGAGCGCGGACATGATCATCGCCGCAGATCACGCCAGCTTCGCCCTGCCCGAAATCCGATCCGGCACCGTTGCGGATGCGGCCAGTGTCAAACTGCCCAAGCGCATCCCCTATCACATCGCGATGGAATTATTACTGACGGGCCGCTGGTTCACCCCGGATGAGGCCAAGAACTGGGGTCTGGTCAACGAAATCGTGCCCGGCGATCAGCTGATGGACCGCGCATGGGAACTGGCGCGTTTGCTGGCCAGCGGGCCGCCTCTGGTCTATGCCGCGATCAAAGAGATTGTGCGCGAGGCTGAAGACTCCAAGTTTCAGGACGCCATGAACCGGATCACACGGCGGCAGTTGCCGACCGTGGATACTCTGTACGGGTCCGAGGACAATCTGGAAGGTGCTCGCGCCTTTGCTGAAAAACGCGATCCGGTCTGGAAGGGGCGCTAAACTCGTTCGAACAGGGCGATCAAAGCCGTATCGTCCTTGTTTGGGCCGTTGGCAAGTTCGCCGTAGATTCGAACCTCGGGTAGGGCGAGATTCCTAATCTGGCCCTGTGCCAGTTTGTGCAGAGCTTCGGCAAACCCCAGTTTTTTATAGTGCTGCGCGTTGATCGACAGGGCGAATTGCGCTCCGGGGCGGGCGACGCGCAGCAAGGGCATCAAAGCCTCGGGGCCCAGATGGCCATGGGTGAAGGTGCCTGACGACACGACGCCCGAGTAGTTTTCGCGCGGAACCGGGATACCCTCGTTCAGGTCAGCTTCTATCGCGTCGCGGTAGATATCCTTGCGCATGGCCTGATCCAGCATCTCGGCGCTGATATCGGTGGCGTCGATAGGTCCGACACCCAAACCTGCAAGAACGGCTCCGCACAATCCTGTTCCGGCTCCGACATCCAGCACCGGACCCTGACCTCCTGCGCCTACAAACGCGCGGGCGGTGCGGATATGCAGCTGGTAATCCTCTCGGGTGGCAAAGCCTTCGTCATAGTCCCCGGCCCATTCGGCATATAGCCGTCGGTTATCTTCGGGTGTTTCTAGCGCATAAGCCGTGTGCAGATCGGGGGTTTTGTCACTCATGCCTAAAAGAAAGGCGCATTGAGAGATTCGAATCAAGTATCCCGTCGACCCCGCTTGCATCCGGTGGATTTGCGGATCATCAATGGCGGCATGACAGGTACTCTATTTTCGTTTGGTCATGGCTATTCCGCGCAGGAGTTGACGCGACTGCTGTCGCCCAATGGATGGCGGGCTATCGGAACCACGCGGGATCCGGCGCAATCACCGGCTTTACGGGCATCTGGGTCGGAACCAGTTGTCTGGCCGGGACAGCAGGTCAATCTGGACGGGGTGACGCATCTGCTGATCTCAACGGCACCCAATGCTGATGGCGATCCGGTTCTGGCAGCGCTGCAAGACGAAATCACGGCACGGGCTGCACAGTTCAAGTGGGTTGGGTACTTGTCCACAACCGCCGTTTACGGTGATCATCAAGGTGCGTGGGTGGATGAATCAACTCCTGTGACGCCCACCGCCCAACGCGGCAAATGGCGGGTTCAAGCCGAGCAGCAATGGTTGGGTATTCCGAACCTGCCGACCCATATCTTTCGGTTGGCCGGCATTTACGGCCCCGGACGCGGTCCATTTTCCAAACTGAAACGCGTTGGGATGCGGCGGATCATCAAGCCGGGTCAAGTATTCTCTCGCATTCATGTGGCCGACATTGCGCAGGTTCTTGCTGCGTCCATGTCTGCGCCCAATCCGGGCGCCATATATAACGTCTGCGATGATGAGCCGGTCCCTCCACAAGACGTAATTGCCTATGCGGCGGAATTGCAGGGGCTGCCTCTACCACCCGCGGTCCCGTTTGATGAGGCGGAACTAACCCCCATGGCGCGTAGCTTCTACAATGAGAACAAGCGCGTCAGGAACGACCGGATCAAGGATGAACTGGGCGTGAAGCTTCTGTATCCTGATTACCGGGTTGGCTTGGACTCGTTAACGCGAGACGGATGATAATTTTTAGTTATCACAATCATCCGAAAACAAAACTTTTTAGCATAGCTTGAATTTGCTAGGAGTGGCGTCGACAAGACCCGAGAGTCGCTGTTGCCCGCCCTGCTGCCTGCGCGAATTTTCGCGGCGCCTGTAGGATGGATAAAAGTGTCATCTATATGTGTTCTTGACCGACCGAGTTTTTAGCGGCGCCACAGCGCCGGAATTTTGCCAGGAATGGAGATCGACATGGACGGAAGTGATAACCCCAAAGCAGGCGGATGCCCTGTCATGCACGGCGCAGGAACCCGGTCTAACCGGGACTGGTGGCCGAACCAGCTGAACCTGTCGATCCTGCATCAGCACGGACCGGCCTTGAATCCGATGGATGCGGATTTCGATTACGCCGAAGCGTTCAAGGCTCTGGACATGAAGGCGCTGAAGGAAGACCTCTATGCGCTGATGACGGATTCGCAGGACTGGTGGCCTGCGGACTATGGCCATTACGGCGGGTTCTTCATCCGTATGGCGTGGCACAGCGCGGGCACCTACCGAACGGCAGATGGCCGTGGTGGGGCCTCGACCGGGAACCAGCGGTTTGCGCCGCTGAACAGCTGGCCGGACAACGGCAACCTCGATAAAGCGCGTCGTCTGCTGTGGCCGATCAAGCAGAAATACGGCAACCAGATTTCCTGGGCCGACCTGATGATTCTGGCGGGTAACTGCGCCATCGAGTCGATGGGCGGCAAGACCTTCGGTTTCGCCGGTGGTCGCGAAGACATCTGGGCCCCAGAGGAGGACATCTATTGGGGTTCGGAAACCGAATGGCTGGCCCCAACGGACAACCCGCATAGCCGTTACTCGGGCGAGCGGGATCTGGAAAACCCACTGGCCGCCGTGCAGATGGGTCTGATCTACGTGAACCCAGAAGGTCCGGACGGACAGCCCGACGCGCTGGCCTCGGGCCGTGATATCCGCGACACCTTCGGTCGTATGGCGATGAATGACGAGGAAACAGTCGCTCTGGTCGCAGGTGGCCACACCTTTGGTAAGGCCCATGGTGCGGGTGATCCCGATCTGGTCGGTCCCGATCCAGAGGCCGCTCCGATTGAAGAGATGGGCTTTGGCTGGATTAACAAGTTTGGCTCGGGCAAGGGTGACGACACCACCACCTCGGGGATCGAGGGCGCGTGGACGGCCAACCCCACTAAGTGGGACAACGGCTATTTCGACCTGCTGTTCGGCTATGACTGGAACCTGACCAAAAGCCCCTCGGGCGCGTGGATCTGGGAGCCGGTGAACGTCAAAGAAGAAGACATGGCCCCGCAGGCGCACGATCCGTCGAAAAAGGTCAAAACCATGATGACCACCGCCGATATGGCGATGCGCATGGACCCGATCTATGGCCCGATTTCGAAACGCTTCCACGAAAACCCGGAAGAGTTCGCCGATGCCTTTGCTCGCGCATGGTTCAAGCTGACCCACCGCGATATGGGCCCCCGCTCGGCCTATATCGGTGAAGAGGCCCCGACCGAAGAGCTGATCTGGCAGGACAACGTCCCCGCTGTGGATCACGATCTGGTGGATGACGCGGACGTAGCCGACCTGAAAGCCAAGATCGCGGCAACCGGCCTGTCGGTGTCGGAACTGGTATCGACCGCTTGGGCTTCGGCCTCGACCTTCCGCGGGTCGGACAAGCGCGGTGGTGCCAATGGTGCCCGTATCCGCCTTGCCCCCCAGAAAGACTGGGATGTGAACGAGCCGATGAAATTATCCAAGGCGCTTGATGCGTTGGAAGGCGTACAGGCTGCGTTCAACGAAGCGCAGTCGGGCGGTAAAAAGGTCTCGCTGGCGGATGTGATCGTTCTGGCCGGTGCCGTAGGTATCGAACAGGCGGCCAAGGCTGGCGGTCAGGATGTCGAGGTTCCGTTTACTCCGGGCCGCACTGATGCGTCGCAGGACCAGACTGATGTCGATAGCTTTGCTGTGATGGAGCCCATCGCTGATGGCTTCCGCAACTACCAGAAAGGTGACTATACCGTTTCACCCGAAGAGCTGCTGGTCGACAAAGCCCAGCTGCTGACCCTGTCCGCGCCCGAGATGACAGCACTTGTCGGTGGCCTGCGTGTGATGGGTGCCAATTTCGGCGATACCAAGCACGGCGTGTTCACGGATCGAGTCGGTACTCTCAGCACCGACTTCTTCACCAACTTGCTGGACATGAGCACCGAATGGAAACTCGCAGGCAAGGGCGTCTATGAGGGCCGCGACCGCGCCAGCGGTGAGGTCAAGTGGACCGGCACCCGTGTTGATCTGGTCTTTGGCTCGAACTCGCAACTGCGGGCGCTGGCCGAGGTCTATGGCCAGTCCGGGGCCGAAGCCAAGTTCACCGCCGACTTTGTGTCCGCTTGGACCAAGGTGATGAATGCGGACCGGTTCGACCTGAAATAATTAAGACTACCACCACTCACAAAACGACGCCGCGCGAGGGAACTCGGGCGGCGTTTCTTTTGACTGGATCCAGCAGGCGTACCAAGCATTGGGTACGATTCCACAGAAAGCGATCGTGCTACAGGATTAAGACGCGTCCATGGACGGGTTTTTGATCCTGTTTGTGAAGGTAACTTATTGTTTTTATTAAGGTCAGGAAGTTTCTTCTGAGAAATGTAAAGTTTTTTCAAAATGGGGGTTGCAGGTCCCAGACCTAATCCGTAAATACCCCTTCACCGGCGCTGCTGAGGCGGTGCTGGGGCGCTGGAGACGGTGCTGACGGACTGGAAAGACGGTTGAGACGC